>REAP01000227.1 GCA_004294385.1 Oscillatoriales cyanobacterium
GGATGATTGGTACAAGATCAGTATGTGTTGTGGAACAGGCATCTTGCCTGTTCTTGAGAATCGTGGTACAAGATCAGTATGTGTTGTGGAACAGGCATCTTGCCTGTTCTTGAGAATCGTGGAAGATGTAAAATATAGCCTAATGCAACAACCGCATAAAGGTAGGCTATGTCACAACATGATTCTTCTCTCCCAAAGTCAGCAATTAGAGACAACCGTCATCGTGGAACTGTGGGCAATTTTTTGAAAGCCAAGGTTGAGGAAAACTCAACCTTGTCAATTGTTTCTGCTTACTTTACAATTTATGCCTTTGATGCTTTGAAGGAACAACTTCTAGGTATTAAAAGCTTGAAATTTCTGTTTGGCGAACCGCGCTTCATTAAGTCACTTGACCCCAGTAAAACTGATAAAAAGGCGTTCCAAATTGAGGATTCGGGCTTGCAGCTACAGAATCGGTTGCAGCAAAAACGGGTTGCGAAAGAATGTGCAGAATGGATTGAAAAAAAAGTCCAGATACGGTCGGTCAAGCAATCTAATTTACTGCACGGCAAAATGTATCACATTGCTCATAACGGAACTGAAAATGCTATTATGGGCAGTTCTAATTTTACCATGCGGGGACTGGGATTAGGTAGGAAAAACAACAATATTGAACTCAATTTAGAAGTAGATAGTAAACGGGATACCCGCGACCTTAAAGCCTGGTTTGATGAACTCTGGAATGATGCCGAACTCATCGAAGATGTCACACAAGACGTGCTGCTGTATCTAGAGCAACTTTACCAGAATAATTCTCCTGAGTTTATCTACTACAAAACTCTGTTTCATATCTTCGAGACATTCCTCGATGACCTAGAAAAAAGCGATATTCTCAGCGAACAGCTACACCTATTTGATACAGAAATCTGGAAATCTCTATTTGAATTTCAAAAAGACGGAGTTAAGGCAGCCATCAATAAAATCCGACGATATAACGGGTGTATTATTGCTGACAGCGTTGGTTTAGGTAAAACATTTGAAGCTCTCGCGGTGATTAAATATTTTGAACTTCGCAATGAAAAAGTTTTGGTTCTTTGTCCCAAAAAACTCCGCGAGAATTGGACTGTATATCTAGCACAGAACAATAGCGAGCTCAATCCTTTGGTTAAAGACCGCTTTAACTATACAGTCCTGTCTCACACCGACTTGAGTCGTGACTCTGGTTACTCTGGGGACATTAATTTAGCAACGATTAATTGGGGTAACTATGACTTGGTAGTTATTGACGAATCGCACAATTTTCGCAACAACATCAAGAGCAAACGGGACGAATTTGGCAATCCAATTAGAAAGAGTCGTTACGAAAGGCTGATGGATGATATTATCAAGAGCGGTGTCAAAACTCAGGTGTTACTCTTATCAGCAACTCCGGTTAACAATGATTTAAAGGATTTGCGGAATCAACTTTATTTTATAACAGAAGGTCGCGACTCTGCGTTTGGCGAATCGCTGGGAATTGCTAGTCTGCGCGATACACTAGCTGATGCTCAGCGGAAATTTACCAAGTGGGCAAATAAAAGTCGCGATCGCAAAACTAGCGAACTGCTGGAAGAACTAAGTTCTGCTTTTTTCAAACTGCTGGACGAATTGACGATCGCCCGATCGCGCAAACACATTCAAAAATACTATAAAGATGCGATCGCCCAATTAGGCGGCTTTCCAGAACGGCTCAAACCCATCTCGGTATTTCCTGAGATTGACCGAGAGGGTGAGTTCATGTCCTACGAACAGCTTAACAGTGAAATTTCTAAATATCAACTCTCCCTATTCAACCCTTCAAAATATGTCCTGCCGCCATACCGTTCGGCTTATGAAAATAAAAGAGTGCAAAACTTCAAACAGAGCGATCGCGAACGCTCTCTGATCGGCATGATAAAGGTTAATTTTTTGAAACGCCTGGAAAGCTCGGTGAATTCCTTCGCTATCACAATGCAGCGGACTATTGACAAAATATCCGAGTTACAAAAACGACTCGAATCCTTCAAGAATTGGCAAGACGAAAACGCGGTAATTGATTTCAACTATTTAGAGTTTGAGGCAGAAGAAGACGAGGATTTACGAGCGGCGTGGGAGGTTGGCAAGCTAAAAGTTAAAATGCTGCACCTCGATGTCGAAACCTGGTTAAAAGACCTAAAAAACGACAAGAAACAGCTTAAAAAAATCTACAATTCTGCCCAAAGCATTTCTGTTGAACGCGATGCCAAGCTGGCCGAGTTAAAAGCACTAATCGCCGAGAAAGTCAAGCATCCTACGACTAACAAGCATAGCAAACCAAATCGCAAGGTTTTAGTCTTTACGGCCTTTGCAGATACAGCAGTCTATCTCTACGAAGGATTGCGGGAGTGGGCAACATTAGACTTGAAAATTAACTTAGCTTTGGTGACTGGTGGCTCGGCGAAAAATCAGACTACCTTTGGCAAAAATGAGTTCAATCACGTCCTGACAAATTTTTCACCTTTCGCCAAGAAACGCGCCCAAATTCCATCTATGCGGCAAGACGGCGAGATTGACCTATTAATTGCCACAGATTGTATTTCAGAAGGACAAAATTTACAAGATTGCGATTATCTGATTAATTACGACATCCACTGGAACCCAGTCCGAATTATCCAGCGGTTCGGTAGGTGCGATCGCATTGGCAGCCCCAACCATACCGTACAATTAATTAATTTTTGGCCGACAGAAGACTTGGATCAGTACATCAATCTGAAAAATCGAGTAGAAGCACGGATGGCTTTAGCGGACATAGCTGGTACATTTGAAGATAATCTGCTGGAGGTAAAGGAGATTCAAGAACTGATTGAGAGTGATTTGAAATACCGCGACAAGCAGTTGCTGCGATTGAAAGACGAGGTGCTGGATCTCGAAGATTTCACCGAGAGTGTCGCCCTAACGGAATTCACTCTCGATGATTTCCGAATGGAACTAGCCAAATACATTGAGAGCAACCGCAAACTACTCCAAGATGCTCCTTTAGGACTTTATGCAGTAGTTCCAACTAACTCGGAGTATCCGATAATTGCTCCGGGCGTAATTTTTTGCCTCAAACAAAAAGGCGATTCTCTTGATAATAAAACCGTCAATCCGCTGCAACCATATTTTGTAGTTTATGTCCGCGAAAATAAGGAAGTGGGATTAACTTTTGCTCAACCCAAACAAATACTTGAAATATATCAGTTGCTGTGCGCGGGGTGTACTGTTCCCTATGAAGAGTTGTGCAATTTGTTCGATCGAGAAACTAATAACGGATTTGATATGAGTTTGTATAACGATTTACTGAAGCGGGCGGTTGATTCAATTGCAGGTATTTACAACAAGCGGCTCATCGGCAATCTGCTGTCTAGTCGCAGTGCTGTATTGGTTGAGCAAGCGCATCAGGTTAAAGCAACAACGGATTTTGAACTGATTACCTGGCTGGTGATTAAATGAGCGTCCGCGAACAACAAGCCAAAGCATCTATCAATCAAGTTTTAAGTAGTTTTGCCAAGGGGAAACTAGCGGATAACGCGCGTAATTTGTTCTTTGCTCTTGGCTACCGCAGTGACAGAACGAGTCAATTTTCTCCCAATACTTCGGATAATTTTATTGCAGAATTTGACATAGATCACAAGCTCAACTTTCAAAAAGCTCTCTTAGAGGAATGGCTGTCGGTTGATTTTCTCTTCCAGTTTACCGGGACAGAAATTGCAGATAATGACCAGTTTGTCGAATTTGATACT
>REAP01000228.1 GCA_004294385.1 Oscillatoriales cyanobacterium
ATTGAGGTAAAAAATGCACGATTTATATACGCTGATTGAGAAAATAAAAAAAGCTCCTTCAATGTACTTGGGACGACATTCAATTATTTGTCTTCAGGCTTTTTTATCGGGTTACAGCGTTGCTAAATATGAGTTGGGAGAACAGCCAACTAAACAAGATAGCGATTTTATGCAGTTTCCTGAGTGGATACAAAAAAGATTAAATGTGCAGACTAGCCAATCTTGGGCTAACGTCATTCTGTTTTATTTTGAGGATGAAAGTAAAGCACTTGATAAGTTTTTTGAGCTGTTGTGTGAGTTTATCGATCGTCATTCTTCGACTGATACTTTAGGCGAAAGGGGATTGGAGATAGAGGAAAAAGTCCAAGTTTTTAGGAATTGATATAAATGGCGATCGATCTTTCATTTTAGGCGATCGGTCATCGGAAACAACAAAGGGCGATCGATCCAGGTTGAAAAAATAGTAAGGGCGATCGCACTATCCGTGCAATCATCGCATTAGAATAGTGGAAATAGAATAAGATTGTGAGCGGTCAACAAATGGCGCAAATTACCACGACTGAATTACCCCAAACCCTCCAGACTCTATTGATAGAGGTCGAACGTACCAAAACCCCTCTAACCGTCATCCATGAAGGAAAAGCATTAGTAATTATTTATCCTGCGACCACCCAAACTCTACGTCCCAGCTTTGGCGCAATGAAAGGAAGCGGTGAAATATTAGGAGATTTAATTGCTCCTGTCGCCGAACCGTGGGAGGTTTTAGAATGAAACTTTTACTCGATACCCACATTTGGCTGTGGTATTTACTCGGCGACCCGCGCCTATCGCGATCGCTTCAAACGGCGATCGCCGATTCTAACACCGAACTTTGACGCTCGTCCAATTAGCATTTGGGAGACACTCATGCTTGCAGAAAAAGGACGGATATCTTTACAGCCAGATCCTGTAACATGGGTTAACTTAGCTTTAAAAACCTTGGAAACTCGTGAAGCCCAAATGAATCACTCCATTGCGATTTTAAGTCGCGAAATTGCACTACCTCATCAAGACCCCGCAGACCGATTCATTAGTGCCACAGCTATTTACTATGGCTTAACATTAGCCACAGTTGATGCCAACCTTACAGGCAATTCGGCACTACAAACACTCAGTTAGGCAATAGCGTAATCAAGCCATACAACTTTCGGGTATAATGACCCTCAGTAAGATAGGATATTTTATATTTTTGTATGCGATCGCACTCCATCCAATCATCGCAAAGTCACACTAAAATGCCCAGAGTCCTTTAATAAAGACTCCAGGCCAATCAATCTATTTGTCCACAGACCTAGTGTGCGCCTAAAACTCTGCCAACTCCTCCAAAGACTGCCTTAGCTTCTGTCGCCACAGCACCCAAAGCAGTGCAAGGCACAACTAAAGCAGCAGCAGGAGGGAAAACTGTTGTTGCAGCGACGCTTGCAACGTAGCAAAATACACTAATTGTTATCCCTTCTGCTATTAATTCTACTCCTTTACGGACTCCAACGCCGATGGGATTAGATTGCTCTATGTCTTCATAAATTTGAGTGTTAGAAAAATCGCTGATATGACTTGAGCTACCATTTGCCTGAATCTCGATGGTAGGAATGGATGTCATACTGAAATCATCTGAGTAGGCATAGGCTGGCTTGGCAGTTCCTACGAACGTAATAGCGAATGCAACAAAAATAGCAATTAAAGCTCGTAACATCTTGGCTTTTCCTTAACGTGGTGATTGGCAAAAAACCAGGGTTTAATCCCACAAGTTATTCTTTATACTTCTCTTATTATCTTTAGAAATCTAAGCTTTGTCTAGCCCAAAATGCTCAATTTTGTTGGGACTTTTGTATGGTACTTCAACTTGCCCTCTATAAAAAATGTTGGGAGATGTTGGGAAATGTTGGCAAATGTTGGGTACAATACAAGCAACCCTGAGATTGACCCAACTCTATGAACCTTAAGGAAGTGGTAAAACTCGCAGACGATCTGGTGTTTTATAGAACAGGTAAGCATCTCAATGACTTACAAGAGAAAATCCTCCACGGGACGTGGGAAGATGAGGATTATAAAGAAATTGCCAAGGCGGTTAACCTCTCTGAGGCTCGTGTTAGAGAGGTAGGAATGGAATTATGGCAAAGCCTTTCACAAGAGTTGGGGGAAAAAGTTAGTAAATCGAATTTTCGCTCCGCAATGGAGAGGCTGCAAATCTCGATATATTCAAAATATTTTTCACCACAAGACTCTGTTCAAATAGGTTGCATTAATTATTGTGGAGAAGCAAAATACCTCACCAATACACCAAATTCAACCCAATCAAAAGAACAAACATCTAACCCACAACAAACCAAAACATCGTATCAAGATTTAAGTGAAATGCCGGAGTTGGGTGATTTCTTCGATCGCACCCCCCAACTCCAAACCCTCACAACATGGATTCTACAACAACACAGCCGCCTCATCACCCTCACCGGCATCAGCGGAATCGGCAAAACATCCCTAGCAGTACAACTTGTACAACAAATCAAAAACGAGTTTGAATACGCAGTTTGGTACACACTAGACGAATTCCCCACCATAGATAAATTCCAATCTAACCTAATACAGCTTTTTTCCAATTCAGAAAAACAAGATTCATCCCCAACAAACCAGAAACGCTTACCACTAATTAAGTATTTACAAAACCATCGCTGTTTAATAGTCTTGGATGACGTTCACAACCTTTTCTGTAGTGGCGAATTGGCAGGAAAGTATAAACCAGAATACGAAGAATATCGCTCTTTATTCAAACAGATAGAAAAATTATCCCATCAAAGTTGCTTTCTGTTAATCGGTTGGGAACAACCGAGAGAAGTGACTCAAGTTAAAAACCAAAATACTCCCATTCGTACCTTACAACTCAAAGGTTTAGACATCGCAGCCGGACGGGAAATCCTGAGAGATTGTGGGTTAGAAGAAATTGACAACAGTGAAGCACTCATTCACCGCTACCAAGGCAACCCCTTCTGGTTAAAAAGCGTGGCGACTTTGATTCAAGAGTTGGGAATCGGCGCGGCAGAGTTATTAATAGATGATACCATATTGTTACCCGAAGATTTGAAAGATGTTTTACAGCAGCAGTTCGATCGCACTTCCGAACTAGAAAAACAAGTTATGTCATTGTTGGCTAGGGAAAACCAGCCAGTCAACCTAGCAAAATTGCTAGAAAAAGGACAAATATCATCATCAGATTTGCTAAACGCGCTCCAATCTTTATCGCGGCGCTGCTTGATCGAAAAAGAAGGAAGTCTTTACACTATCTCACCTGTATTGAAGCAGTATATCAAAGGGTTGTAACTGAGATGTTGCACCAATATCAATAAAAACCCGGTTTCTAGGCTTAATGCGTAAGTCGTATAAAATAGATATAAAATATAAATTGATGCTGCTAGCAATGGAGTCATGCCATGACCGCAACAATTCCTGCTCAAACTTTGCCAGAAATCATCTACCCAGACAGCGACGGAAAACCAATGTCTGACAATACCAAACAGTTTCAATTAATCGTAAAAATTCAAGGCGGCATAGATGCTTTATTCAAAGACAACGAAAATGTCTTTGTAGCAGGTGACTTGCTGTGGTATCCCGTCGAAGGAGATAACAAAACTCGCCAAGCACCTGATATTATGGTAGCTTTTGGCAGACCCAAAGGCGATCGGGGTTCCTACCAACAGTGG
>REAP01000229.1 GCA_004294385.1 Oscillatoriales cyanobacterium
CAAGAAAATTTATCTTTTGTGGAACAGGCATCTTGCCTGTTGCTGATGTTCCACAAGAAAATTTATCTTTTGTGGAACAGGCATCTTGCCTGTTGCTGACAATGGCACTACATCTCAGATGTAACGGATGTCAGGAAGAGGTAAGAAAGAAATCATATCCTTCTCGCATCGACTGCTGGTTTTGGAAACTGGCGATCGCGCTAGCTACAGTTTAGAATCTATTGAGTTCGATTATTGCACCAAAAGCGACGAAATTTGAAATATACTGGAACTGTTACCGCAACACACTTCAAACGGGCGATCGCAATATGGTACAAGCTCTTCAAGAAACTATCACCCTGGACGAGTTTTTGCAACTGCCAGAGACCAAACCTGCTAGCGAATACATCAACGGTGCGATCGGGCAAAAACCGATGCCACAAGGAAAACACAGCACAATTCAAGGTAGACTCGTCACAGTGGTCAATCATCTTGTACAGAAACCACAAATTGCCCTAGCCTTACTAGAACTTCGCTGCACCTTTGGCGGACGTTCTATTGTTCCTGATGTCGCGATTTTTGTGTGGAATCGCATTCCCCTAGACGCTGACGGCGAAATTGCCAATACATTTAATACTCACCCAGACTGGACAATAGAAATTTTGTCCCCTGGCCAAAGCCAAACCAAAGTCACCAACAATATTTTGCACTGTTTGAATGCGGGTTGTCAGATGGGTTGGTCGATCGATCCTGATGAGAAAAACATTTTAGCTTATCCCGCAGGACAACAGCCTATTTCCTTGCAAGAACCGACAGATATACTACCAGTTCCCGAATTTATGGGGGAAATGCAGTTGACTTTAGGCGAAGTTTTTGGCTGGTTGAAACCAGGGAATATTTAATACTTAAAGTACATTCGTTATCAGGAAATAGCGCGATCGCGCATACTCATTTCTCAATTTACGCACTACGCTGCTCAGTGCGATTTTCCTCAAGGGCGATCGGAATCAGATCAACCTCCAATCGCTGATTGAGCGCACGCGCAATTTTTTGGAGCATTAAAAGCGAGTGTCCCTCATACTCAGCATCTTCAAGCTCCGCAATCACCGACTGTTTTGTCCCAATGCGATCGGCAAGTTGCTGTTGGGTCAATCCTGCTTGTGTCCGAACACGATAAATCAGTTGTGCAAGTTCTGCATTGAAATAGGATTCCTTAATCATTTCCTCCATTTCAGGATCTTCAGAGGTCATTTGTTGAAGGATCTTCAGTGCATCATTCGTCTTGGTCATCTTCTGTTTCCTCCACGTAGGATCGTATATTTTAGGCGATCGCAAATCCGGTATATTTGCGTACTTCCGGCGAATGAAACGCCAAAACAATGCAGTTTTCAGGAACGCCACCCTCCAGTAATTCATCAGTAATACCGTCTTCAATACCATCATAATGAATCCAGAGTTTCTCGTTGCGAATTTCAACGTGAACTACCGCACCATGAGTGCGTTTGCGCTCTTCCCAACCTTCGTGCATCAACATAAAATGATTGCGGTCTTGGCTGACAATCACATAGCTGCTAATGTCGCCATATCTGTATGGCAAATTGGCATAGTAAGACAATATTTTATAGATTAAGTCCCGGTACTCGTCTAGTTTATCCATTTTGTAATAACCTCCTTAACTGGATCTACAACAATGAGCTTTATTCCCCCATCTTCGAGCACAACTTGCACTATTTCCTCCGAGAAAAAAGTAGAATAAACTTCCTCAACAATTGCTAAATATAGCGTGCGCTCTGGGTTTAATCTAGATAAGAGCGTTAAGTACAAACTATATTGCCCGATCGCATTTTCCAAATCTTTTACTGGAGATTTGCCAATAAAACTTTTGATTTCAACGGCAATTGTTTGTCCTTTTCGTTCAGCAGCCAGTAACTTTTTAGCTCCTAAGTCTATCAAAACACCGCGCAAGCCAAGTCGTAGAGGGAAAGGATCGTGTGTAATTGTCCACCCATCCTTTTCTAAAGCAGTCCTTACATTATAATGATAAATGTCTTTTGCCATTTTTTCAACCCTGCACCTTCAAACCTTCTCCTGAACATTCTCACCCAACAAACCCCCAGGCCGAAAAGCCAAAATCACCACCAAAACCCCAAACACCCAAGCATTAGTCCAGCGACTCGACAAATACTGATCGCTCAAAGACGACAGCACCCCAATCAAAACCCCTCCTAACATCGCCCCCACAATATTGCCAATTCCCCCCAAAACTGCGGCTGTAAAAGCCCTCAAACCCGCCGTAAAACCCATCGTAAACACGATCGTATTATTGTACAAACCAACCAAAATTCCCGCCGAACCAGCCAAAGCGCCGCCAATCAAAAAAGTCAGAGCAATAATCTGATCGACATTAATTCCCATGATTTTAGCAGCATCCCGGCTTTGAGCAGTTGCCCGCATCGCCTTTCCCAGACGAGTGTACTGCACAAACACATGAAGCAAAACCATTAATACCAGAGCTACTACCAACACAATTAAATCTTTTGTAGTAAATACAATAGTCGTTTCAATTCCCATAGCTTTGAGAATATCAACTCTGGGTAATAAATCGGGGAAGCTTTTCGGAGCGGCCGAATTAGAACCCATCACCGGAATAAAAGCTTTCAATCCTCCCCAAAATAATCCCATATTTTGGAAGATAAAAGAAACCCCGATCGCCGAAATTAACGGAGCCAAACGAGGAGCATTTCGCAAAGGTCGATAAGCATACTTTTCGACCACAATATTCAGTCCCGCACAAAACAGCGAACATACAACCAAAGCGACTAACATCACCGGTATCGCAACACTTAAAGGTGCGCCGTCTTGAATCCCAAAAGCTCCGAAAACAGTCAGCGAAGCAAAAGCACCCAACATATACAAATCGCCGTGAGCAAAATTGATCAGCTCAATAATGCCGTAAACCATCGTGTAACCCAAAGCAATAATTGCAATCAGCGCCCCGTTGACCAAACCCACTAACAACTGTTGAATCAACACTTCTGGGCTGCGGACTATTTCGCCAATAATTTTCGGTAAGTCAAATCCTGCGATCGGGCCTAACAACAAAACTATTTTCCAGTTTTTCATAATTATTCGTAATTGGGAATTGGGCATCGGGCATCGGGCATCGGGAATTGGGCATCGGGCATGGGGCATCGGGCATCGGGCATCGATCATTGGTTATTTATTAGTTACTGGTTGGTTAGTGGTTGGTTCTAATAACCAATAACCAATAACCAATAACTAATAACTAATAACCAATAACCAATGACTAATTATTCAGTCTTAAGCGGGCTGACAAATTCCCACTTACCAGCTTTCACAACATTTCCTGACATTGTAGTCAAGCTAGTATCACCATTAGCATCAAAACTCCAAGTGCCAAGGACACCGTTAAAATCTTTAGTTGCCAAAACAGCATCACGAATAGCCGCGCGGTCATTTTTGCAAACCTTATTAATTGCGCCGATAATCACCTTAGCAGATTCATAAGCATAAGCTGCATAAGCTTCAGGTTCAGCATTATATTTTGCCTTGTAGCTTTCATACCACTTCGCACCCACGCCAGTCAATTCTTTAGGAGGCAAACCACCAAAAGTAGCATAAACGCCTTCGGCATCTTTGCCTCCAGCATCAATTAAAGCTTGCTCTTTAATGCCGTCCGGGCCCATGAATTTAACTGCATCAGCAGTCATCCCGACATTTCTCATGTCTTTAATGATTTGTCCAGCATTACTTTGAGTCGTGCCACCAAAGTAAATCATTTCTGGATTTAAAGCTTTGATCTTATTCATTAAAGCTTTGTAATCGCTGGCTTTGATATCAATTCCCTCGCGGCCGAGAACTTCAATTCCCGCAGCTTTAGCAGTTGTTTCAAAGATGTCAGCAATGCCTTTGCCGTAGAGTTCTTGATCGTCCAGGATGTAGACTTTTTTAACTCCTAAAGATTTCGCCCAGTTGGATGCTACAGCGCCTTGGAGGTCGTCAGCGGGTACAACACGGGTGAAATTGCGAGTGCCTGTAGGGTAATAAACATTGGGTTCTTTGGCTTCGCCTTTTCCTGGTTTTGTCAAACCCGGATAGGTGGTGGCGGGACTCACCATCGCTACATTAGCTTGGTTGAGCACGGGAATGGAAAGTTTTGCGGCACCGGAGTTGTAGTGACCGATCGCACCAACTACCGAACCATCGGCTGCTACTTTGTTAGCATTGGATGTGACTTGGCTTGGATCCCATTTGCCAGCCGCAGCGGTAGCGTCATCGAGAATCTCGTATTCGATTTTGATTTTGCCGTCGCAGGCTTTCGAGTCGGTTTCGGCAAGGGCTTGTTTGATGCCGTTGACCATTGTTTGAGCTTGACCCAGTGCGCTACCTGTCATGGGGAGCATGGAGACTATTTTGACGGTATTTGGGTCTCCGGGGGTGCTAACGGCGATGGGAGAGGCTGCGGGAGTGCTTCCAGGACTGCTGCCGGGAGTTGTGGCAGTGGGTGTTTGCGGGCTCTGACAACTGGCGCAGAGAGAGGCTATGCCGGCGGCGAGGAGTAATGTCCGCAGCCCCCCGGTGTGGAGATTCTGTGTTGGGTTGGTTTTTGTGGATGTGGGACGTTTGCCCCCTGATTTTTCGGAAAAGTTCATAGGTTGGTTAGTTTGTTGCTTGTGTCTTAGCATATTTTCACTGTCTAAGTCTGTAAGTCAAGAGTTAGCACAAGTGAGACGACGTTTGAAAAGTAATAGCAATAACCGTGATATTATCATTGCCGCCGTGCTCCAAAGCCTTGTTCACACATTCTTCAGTTAGCTTTTCTGGCGACTCTCCAAATTCCTCCACCAAACTTTTCAATTCTTGATTACTAACCTCTCCATTCAACCCATCGCTACACAACAACAAAACATCACCCGCAGACCATTTTCGCACCACAGGTAACTCTTCACTATCCCATTTTGGAGCGACCGAAAATTGACTATTTTCCTTCCCTCCCAAACAAGAATTCACAACAGAACGCATCGGGTGATTTGGAATATCTTCCTCCGTAATTCTCCCCAATTCTAGCAATACCTGCACCACTGAATGATCCGCTGTAATGTAGGGCTTATTTCCTGGGGTAAAATGATACAAACGACAGTCGCCAGCATAGAGATGCAGGTATTCTGTGGGAGATATAATTGCCGCTACTAAAGTTGTCCCCATCCCAAATAATTTCATGTTTTCGCAACCAGCTTCTTGGATAGCTTCGTGAGCTTTGTCGAAAAATCCAAGCAAAAGTTCATATCGCTCTTCATGGGTTTCCGGTAAAGGTGTTTCCAGCAACTCTCGAAAGGTATCTATGGCGATTTTTGATGCCATTTCGCCTCCCCTGTGTCCCCCCATACCATCGGCTACTACCGCCAGCATAGTTGATGTTTCTGGACACCATAATTCTAGTAGATAATTGTCTTCATTGTTGGGGCGAACTTTGCCGGGGTCAGTTTTGCTAGCAAACACTAATTCTATTTTGGATTGTAAATTATCCATCAGCTATTACCTCTAGTTCAAGTTGGTATAATTAATAGTAGCTTTTGCTCTCATTGGATTCGTCATTCCTTTGGCTGTGAGTTCTACAGAAATTACGTCTTTGTTACCTGTAGGTTCGTCAAATCCTCCTAGGGGAATTTCGAGTTCGATTAATAAATCCGTGGGGGAGTTGGCGGCCATTGCACCGAGGGTTAATTGATTTTTCGCGGTTTATTCTAGGGGTAAATATTCGGGGCAGTAACGACAAAAGCCTTTGATTGTAACTCCGTTGCTAGGTATTAGCTGGATGATGGTGTTTTCGGTGGCCATCGCCTGACATTCCGTGAGTCTTTTTTGGAGTTGGGGTTGCAGGCTGGCTGGGGTATCTGCAAAGATAAATGAGCCTCGCCCTTTGTCGCTTAAATCTGTCAGGAATGCGGTGTTGAAATTGTTGGCATTTCCTAATCCGACGGTGTTGAGAATTATGCCTAGGTTGGCTAGTTGTTTGGAGCGATCGATCAAAAGTCCCGTATCATCTAAAATAAATCCTTGCGGCGTGGTAGCATGGCCGTCGGTAATCAAGATTCCCACCCGCGCGACTCCGCTTTCTAGAGGTAGGGCGTTGACTATCCAATCTAAGGCTAAATCCGTGCGGGTAACACCTTCTGCTGTCAGTCGGGAAATGGCGGTATTGGCGGGTTGAAGGGCGGCGGCACCACCGGGTAAAGATTGGAGCAATGGTGTTACACTGGTGGAGAAGCCGGCTAAGGAAAGGCGATCGCGATCGCGCAATTGAGCAACAACAGCCCGACAAGCTTCCTGATCCCGTTGCAGATTTTCTCCTCCCCATTGATTGGCTGGTATCGAGGGCGATCGCAATTCGCAAAGGTAAACCGGGCCCACCGGATTGGGGACGAATTCCCACTCGCAAGATGTGTTTTGTGTTTTTGGCTTTGATTTTGGCTGGTATATCCCAGTCAAGTTCTAGGTTGAACATGGTGTTATTTTGAATTAAGATTGTGCGAGCTTTGCAGTATATTTTACATGAATATTAAATTCCTGAACAGTTAGAAAACCGAACCAGCAATTTAAATATTCCTAGGGGCGGGTTCACCAACCATATATAACGATGACCAACAATTCAAATAAACCCGCCCCCGCCCCAC
>REAP01000230.1 GCA_004294385.1 Oscillatoriales cyanobacterium
AAATAACGAATAACTAATAACCCTTCGACTTCGCTCAGGGCACCGCAAATAACGAATAACTAATAACCCTTCGACTTCGCTCAGGGCACCGCAAATAACAAATTCCCCAATTCCCAATTACCAATTACCAATTACCAATTCCCCATTCCCAATCTAAAATCCAAAATCTAAAATCCAAAATCGAATCATGGATATTGTAGAAAGTGTCAAAATGGCTGCCACAACCTTGATGGCAAACAAACTCCGTAGTACCTTGACGATGTTAGGAATTATCATCGGCAATGCTTCGGTAATTGCGATGATTGGCATCGGTGAAGGTGCTAAAACGTTTATTGCGGGGCAAGTTAACTCTCTGGGGTCAAACTTGCTATTTATCATTCCCGGAAGTCCTGAAGCCCAAAGCCGCCCGGTGATTCCACCGCAGACATTGGTGGTGGAAGATGCAGAGGCGATCGCCTCTCAAGTTACTTCTGTCGATGAAGTCGCACCAACTCTCAATGATAGCCAACTTGTTACCTTCCGCAACAAAAATGTTTCGTCTTCTATTGTCGGAACTACACCAGAATTTCTGACTGTTAGAAGCTTTGATGTCGGTCAAGGTCGTTTTTTAAACAAATTAGATTTACAAAGAGAAGAAAATGTAGTTGCTTTAGGTTCAGAAGCAGCAGAACAATTGTTTGGGAATGCACAGCCAATTGGTCAATATATTCGTATCAAGAATTCGACTTTTCAAGTGATTGGAATCATGCAGCCGAAAGGTTCTACCTTTGGTGATAATCAAGATATGAACGTTTATTTGCCACTGACAACAATGGCAAATCGCATTGTAGGTCGGTCGTCTCCCTATGGTACAAAGGTCACATTTATTTCGGTTTCTATTAAAGATGAAACTCAGATGAAAGCCGCTCAGTTTCAAATAGAAAATCTGCTCAGATTACGGCACAAAATTACTAAGGAGGATGATTTTACTGTCCGAAATCAGAAAGATTTAATGAAGACTTTGGGCGCTATTACTGATGGTTTGACGTTGATGTTGGCTTTTGTGGCGGCAATTTCGCTGTTTGTCGGCGGGATTGGGATTATGAATATTATGTTGGTTTCTGTGACGGAACGGACTAAGGAAATTGGACTGCGAAAGGCGATCGGGGCTTCTCCGCAGGATATCCTAATTCAGTTTATAATTGAGTCGGTGATTTTGTCTGCTGCTGGTGGTGCGATCGGTACTGGATTTGGTATTGGCGGTGTGCTTTTGGTGGCTACTTTTACTCCTTTGCAAGCTAGTGTGTCGGTAGGGGCGATCGCACTTGCAGTCGGTGTTTCCGGTAGCATCGGCTTATTCTTCGGCATTGTACCCGCGAAACAAGCTGCGAAACTTGACCCGATTGTTGCACTTAGAAGTGCTTAAGAAGTTATTGGTGGTGTGGGAGGACATCGCCCGCCCCTACAAAATTCTGTAATAAATTCAAAATTATGCTGATTAAAGATATCGGTGAACAAGGTCTTTTAACAATATTGCAAAAATTCTGCCCCCCAGAGATAGTGGGTGATGATTGTGCTGTCATCCCAACAAATTCCCACAAATCTCTGGCTGTGACAACGGATATGTTGGTGGATGGAGTGCATTTTAGCGATCGCACCACTAGCCCTTATGACGCAGGATGGCGCGCCGCAGCCGCGAATTTGTCGGATCTGGCTGCGATGGGTGCAACACCTCTGGCGGTGACTGTAGCCCTGGCTGTGACGGCGGATACGGCTGTGCTATGGGTTGAGGAGTTTTATCGGGGGATGACGGCTTGTTTGCAAGAGTATCATACGCCGATCGCGGGTGGGGATGTTGTGCGATCGCCCGTGGTGACTGTGGCGATTACGGCTTTTGGGGAGGTTGAGTGCGATCGTACCATTCGTCGGTCAAATGCGCGATCGTCAGGCTGGGCGATTGTGGCGACTGGTGTGCACGGAGCATCCCGCGCGGGATTGGAGTTGTTGTTGAATCCTGAATTTGGGCAAAATCTGGAAAAGGGCGATCGAACTGCTTTAATTCTCGCCCATCAGCGGCCTAAACCTCGGTTGGATGTTTTGCCGGTTATTTGGGAGATTTTGGGTTGTGAAGGTGAGATAGAACCCCCCCTCAGTCCCCCCCTTGCTAAGGGGGGGAAGCAAGAATTTAATTCTCCCACCCTTGGTAAGGTGGGGGTTAATTCTCCCCCCCTTAGCAAGGGGGGGCCGGGGGGGGTTAATTCCCCCACTCTTGGTAATTCTCCCCCCCTTAGCAAGGGGGGGCCGGGGGGGGTTAATCTTGGTAATTCTCCCCCCCTTACCAAGGGGGGGCCGGGGGGGGTTAATTCCCCCACTCTTGGTAATTCTCCCCCCCTTAGCAAGGGGGGGCCGGGGGGGGTTAATTCCCCAATTGCGATCGCAGGAATGGACAGTAGCGACGGCTTAGCGGATGCGATTATTCAAGTTTGTCGGGCTAGTGGTGTTGGCGTAAAAGTCGATCGCCAAAAAATCCCAATTCCGCATATTTTCCGCGAACTTGTATCACCTGAAACTGCTTTAGATTGGGCATTGTACGGCGGTGAAGACTTCGAGTTAGTGCTGTTTTTGCCAATGGATCATGCTGAGTTATTGGTAGAAAAAATCGGAAATGGAGCCGCGATTGTCGGAATTACTACCGAGAGCACGGATATCTGGTTGACGGATAGCAGCGGTATTTATCCTGATATTATCTTAAAGCTCGATCGGGGATTTCAACACTTCTGAATCATATCTTAGTCCCCCTCTGCTGGGACATCGTTTGTGTAGACGCGGTTTCAACCGCCCGGTTCCTATTATCTCATAAATCATTTAGGATTGCTATATATCACTTCTGGTTGCACCGGAATGAGGTTGACTGTTAACAGTATCTACCCGCGATTTAACTCTACCCTTTCGCCGTAACGCAATAGCATTTCGAGACTATCCAAACGATTTTGCCAAGTTTGCACCTGATAGCTATTTTCGGCAGAATGCAGCCGCATCGAAGATTGAAATTGAGTTTCAAAACTGGCCAACAATCGTTTAGCAATAGTTAAATTTTCGGCAGTGGGAGTTGCCGCCAACTTGCTCAAAGCGATCGCTAATTCAGCCGATCGACTTTGTAAGACTTTCAGTTCAGATTCCGATACCCGCAACTGATTACTAGCCAACAAAAAACTCCATTCCTGCTTCATAGCATTATACCGCGAAGCAGCGGCCGCAAACGGCTGTCGGTAAGGAATCGGTTCTGAAGCAGAAGTAGAACGGACTCTTGCGCCTTGAGTGCGGTTAAAAAATCCCTGCATCGCGCTGTTGATACTTTCGACGGCAAAAATGGCATAACCCCCAGTCGGCAAATCGCGCAAAGCTTGAATTTGGTCGATCGCCACAACTTCCGGTAGTGTCAATAATTTAACAGATGGAGCAATCAAAGCGGAACCGAGCATTTGTTCCTTTGCCAAAGGCTCGGTAATGCGCTGAAGTCGGTTAGTATCCAAAGCATAAGTCATTGGCACAATCAAGTCCACAATTCCCTGACGAGCCCACACTTCCCAATTTTGCTGAATTTTGTAAATCCGCTGACTTTCGGGGTGGGGAAACACTGCTACCGACAAAATTGTTCGCGGATAATTGCGTCGTAATAATTGAGAAACTTCGGTAACAAAAGTATTAATTTGATTTGTTTTAAAGTCCACCCATTGCCGCCACAAATTGCCGTCACTGGGTGAAATCTTTACTGGATCAATTCCAGTTAACTGCTGGAATTGCTGCCTTGCTGCCACACCATAACCATAGGTAAAACCTGCGTTATCATCTTGAAAAGGATAGCGAATATAGTCAAGTTGCAAACCATCTACTTTGTAGCGACTGGCAATTTCGTCAACTATTTTCAGCAAATAACTACGGGCTTCTGGATTAGCTGGATCGATATAAGATTTACCATCATTCGGGTTTTGTCTGCGTCCTTTATTGTCTATATTTGCCCAATCTGGATGGGCAGAAAGCACTGGGCCTGGATAGGAACTAGGCTGGCCAATCAGAGTATTGTGGCGCTTATTTCCGGTGGCAAAAACCCAAATCCAAGCGTGCAATTCCATGCCTCGCTCGTGGGATAATTTAACAGCAGATTGTAGCGGATCCCAGCCAACTGTGAGGGGGTTTTGTTGGGGTGCAACTTGACTGGGATAAATCGGATATCCGGCGTTTAAAGTTTCAAAGAAAACGGTATTGATTCCGGCGGCGGCGAGCCGATCGAACACTGCTGCTAAACCTTGTTCCGATCGCGCTGCGACGATCGTCCCGCGATCGAGCCAAACCGCCCGAATTTCAGATCCAATGCGCTGTCCTTCCTTGGGGTAATTTTGCCATAGCAACTGTCGCGCTTCCACCCACTGCTTCCTAGCTACGGCATAGTTTTGCTCAGCCAGGAGTTGGTCAAAATTTTGCAAAACTTGTCGTGCGATCGCGATCGTCCGAGTAGTTGCGCCTTGGATAGTAGGCGGGCGACTAGCAACCGGAGCACCACCACTGTTACTTCCTGCCACCAGTTGAGCAGTGTTAGCAGCATTGAGATTGACAGGGGTATTGGCTGAATTAGCTGCTGTCAGGGCGCTTTCAAACCTACCGAGGAGGTTTGTCAATTCTTGGCGCATTAGATACGCTTCAATGCTGGCGATCGGCTGATTAGAATTTGGCTGCACATCCAAACCAACCGGTGCAGACTGATCTGAAGGGTCTGTAAAAGTTGCAGGTACTGGATCGGGGAGGGTAGAGGGAGAAAGTCTTCGGAGAAGGTCATTACGCGGTGAATTAGGGGTGTTGCTAGTGACTCTGGTGGGGGGATTGGGTCTTGGTGCGATCGCGGTTTGTGGTGGAATTGGTGCACCGACAGTGCCTCCCCAGCGGCTGATCGAGGCCCGTAGCCAAGCTGTGTCTACAGTTGCCGAACCGTCGCTACCCCAGCGCCAGCCGAGATAGGTAGTGCGATCGGTCGCGATCGCAGCCGAGGAACCAGAACTATCTTTCCAAGTAGCAATAGTCTGACTGTTAGCATCAGCCGGAATCAAGACACCGCCTTGAACCGAGCTATTTTTTTGTTCCCCAGGTACCCAATTACTAGAAGTAGTGCAAGCAATATCTCGACAACGAGTGCGGGGTTGAGGTGCCGCCGGCTGAGTCAACGGAAAAGCCCAATATGCTCCCAGGAGCGATCGCAAAGATTGACGCACCAAAGCTGGGGAATTGCGCCCCACTGGCCCAGAAGCAATCAACCTACCACCCTGGGAAGCCCAAGCTTCTAAAACTTTAATTTGGGCCGGAGTCAAAGTTTCAATATTTGGTAAAAACAGGACATTAACACCTGCCAAATCTCCGACTGTTTTAATTTGTTCTAGATTAATTGGTTGGTAGGCAATACCGCTTTCGGAGAGTCGTGTGGTAATCTTTTGCCAGTCCGGGGAATTTTCCGAACTACGAATTACACCCAGGACTACTTGGGCGAAACTCGGAGAGGGAAACAGGATAAAAAGATTGAGTAAACTACTTGCGAGAGTTCCAATTAATACCCTTTGCAAGAAAGTGAAAAAGCGAATTTTTCGAGCCTGAGAGCAGACATCAGGAATTGGATGAAGCTTTTTGATTTGTTGCATTGATATCAATTCCGGTTGCACTGAAATTATCGTTAACAGTTGACACTTCGACACTTCGGCTTACTTCGGCTACGTTCAGGACAAGTCGCAAGCAGGCAATGCAATTGACTCGACTTGATAATTCGGCAATCGATTTTAGATTTTAGATTTTAGATTTTAGATTAATATCAATTCCTCTCTTCATCGTCCTGTATTAATCTCTCTCTTCTCTTCCTTTGCGTCCTTTGCGCCTTCGCGGTTAAATCATTCCGATGCAACCGGCAATTATCAACAGTCAACAGCCAACTGTCAACCGTCAACAGCCAACAGCCAACAGTCAACTACCTTTCTACTTAGCAGCTTCATTAACCGGAAAACGATCGATTAACTGCATCGCCCGACAAGCATTCTTTCGCAAAGAATCCGAGATATGAGGAACATGAGGAATCTGAGACAAGAAATCCAAAGTCCGGCGCAAAATCCGCACCACATCCCCTTCATCCAAACTCGTATGACTAATCAATTCCAGCCATTCAACACCCAGAGCCCACTGCTCAACTAAAGTTACTATATCCCGTTCCAGCCAAATTGGGATAGCGGCCTCGTGTCGATACTGCACTTGAAACAACCTGCGTCTTAGCCCTTTTTGTAGATTATCCAAAGGTGCTAAAACTTCCGGTGACAAGGTATAGTGAGTCCAACTATCGGGTCTGGAAACTTCCGTAACCAAAGCCGCACAAGCAGCGGCGAGGTGGTGGGGGTCAAGTTCATCAAATTCCGCCGACATCAGGGACAAACCCAACCAGATTTCGTTATCGCCACGAATGGCGGCGCAAGCTTGGCCTAATTCCGTAGGAACTAATCTTTCGGAGTTATCACTTCCCTCGATATTGAGAGATACTACTCTTTCCAAACAGCCGAAATTGAGCAAAATGTCAATTAAGTTGATAAATTCTTCCCAGTAGCGGGCTCGTTGCTTTTCTAAGTCATACAAGCCTCTGCGTATTTCGTTTTGCAACTCTGTTCTGCGTCGTTGGCGCTTGAGCAAAGTACCGGGATTGCCCCATGCTAAAACCGGGTGGATTTCCAGTTTAGCTTCTAGGGCTGCGATTTTCTGTTGTTGGTCGATCGCCTCGCGAGTCGGTTCCGGTGCCGGCAATTCTGGGATTGATTGAGCAATAGAAAGGGTTTCTTCGGTTCCCAAACGGCACTGGCCGAGTCTGAGGGGCATTTCCGACGGCGGGTTGAGAGTATCTGCAACACTCAAGCGGGGTAATTGAGCATGGAGGGTGGCCACATCGCTGATGGCGACGATATACCAGCGATTGTCTTTGCCCAAACACACCAAATTTGGTGCTTGGCCCGGACCAGGGATTTTGGCAATGAGTACGGCGGGTATGGGATTTGTGTGCGATCGTTTAGCAGTAGGAACGTGCTTACCTTTGAGGCCCAGAACAGTACCAAGCACAGCAAAAGCTACAGCCACCGACATTTCCTTGATCCTAGCTTCTTCAGCTTGCTGCCATAAAGTTTTCAGCAGGCGTTTATCTTCTTTGAGTTTTCCCTGCAACTTTTCATAATTGGCGAGCTGTTTTTCGAGATTGGCGACATCGCCACCAGCAGCCAGAGACTCCTCAAGCACCGCCAATTCCCCTTGCAGCCGGTCTACTTCTGACTGCTGGGGCTGCAAGTACAAGGTCGAAAGATATTGACCAAAACTGCGTTCTACTAACTCTTGAGCTTCATCGAGAGTGTGGGTTTGCAATAAGTTCAGCACCATGCCGTAGCTGGGCGTAAACTGACTGGCGAGGGGGTCAGCTTTTGCTGTAGCCAAATAGGAGGCTTCTTTTGCCCCTTCAAAGCGGGTCTGAACTGCCACAACGTGCCCCTGCTTGTCCATACCCCGGCGACCTGCTCGACCGGCCATTTGCAGGAATTCTGAAGCATTAAGCAGTCGGTGTCCCTTGTCCGTGCGCTTGGAAAGGGTGGAAATAACTGTAGTGCGGGCGGGCATATTAATCCCGGCGGCTAGGGTTTCGGTGGCAAATACGACTTTAATCAAACCTCTGCCAAAGAGTTCTTCGACTAAACCTTTCCAAGCGGGTAAAATGCCTGCGTGGTGGGCGGCAATGCCGCCTAAAAGTGCTTCTTTTTGACCGATGCGTTCTGCTTCTGGGTTCCGCTGTAAAAAATCGTCAATGATGCGTTTGAGTTCGGCGGATTCGGCTTCATTAACCAGGGAGAAATTCCCAACTTCTGCCACTGCTTGGTCACATCCACGGCGGCTGAAGATGAAGTAGATTGCTGGTAGCATATCGCGATCGTCCAACCGAGACAAAACATCCCCTAAAGTAGGAACCGGGATACTACCTCTTTCTACTTTTTGCTGCTTTTTTTTAGGGATGAGTCGCAGATTGGCTTTTTGGCCACTGTCATCGAGTAGGGGAAATATCCCTTTTTGATTGGCGAAGTGAAATTGTAGCGGCACGGGGCGGAAGTCGGAGTAAACGAGTTCTGTAGGCCCGTGGACTTTGTTAATCCAATCTGTGAGTTGCCCACTGTTGGCAACGGTTGCGGAGAGGGCGAGCAATTGAATTGCGCCGGAACAATAGATAATCGACTCTTCCCAAACAGTGCCCCGCTGTTTGTCGTTCATGTAGTGACACTCGTCAAGAACTACAGTTTCGACTCCACTCAAGGAAGCGCCCACAGCTCCGATCGGCGTACCATAGAGCATATTGCGGAAGATTTCAGTCGTCATCACCAAAATCGGAGCATCCCGGTTAAAGGAGACGTCTCCTGTCAGCAAGCCGACCATTTCGTCGCCAAATTGCTGGCGGAAGTCGCGCAACTTTTGGTTAGAGAGGGCTTTGAGGGGAGTGGTGTAGAAGACGCGACGGCCCCGCGAGAGTGCTTGGTGGATGGCGTATTCGCCGATCAAGGTTTTCCCTGAGCCTGTGGGGGCGCACACGACAACGGATTTGCCTGCATCGAGGGCGACGATGGCCTCTCTCTGAAAGTTATCTAGCTCGAATGGGAATATGGTCTTCAGATCCAGCTCTGGGCGGTTCTGGGAGTTATCAGGCACTGGGATTATTATAAGGTTTTAGAGTAGGTGTGCTTCAATCTTGCTTAAAGCAAGGCAGCAGAGGACTATGTTGATTTTAAACCGCAATCTAGCAAATCGGCTAATTAAAGAAGTAATTATTGGGAATGGGGAATGGGGAATGGGGAATTGGGAATTGGGAATGGGGAATTGGGAATTGGGAATGGGGAATTGGGAATGGGGAATTGGGAATTGGGAATTGGGAATGGGGAATTGGGAATTGGGAATTGGTTATTTGCTACCGATGCCTTATGCCCAATGCCCCAATGCCCCAATGCCCCTATGCCCTATGCCCTATGCCCTATGCCCTATGCCCTATGCCCTATGCCCTATGCCCTATGCCCTATGCCCTATGCCTAGTATTATGCAAGGCAGTTTACCAAGAAATTGGGTCTAAAGCCCCGTCCTTCTAAGACGGCTTTAATTAATTATCAACTTTTGTTAAGTGTTTTCTTGAACTTTCTTGCATTGTGTTCATTGTAGAGTAAAATAACTATACTACAGGTAGAATAACCGCCGATACACAGTGCGCACCACGCTCAAACGACTGGTCGGAAAACAATAATGGTTAGTGGGTGGCGAAAACCACGA
>REAP01000033.1 GCA_004294385.1 Oscillatoriales cyanobacterium
AGATAGATGTATAAAACAAGTGTTTGAAGCTGAAAGCTTGTCAAGCACTAAACAATTTATCGATATTTGTACAACAGATCATGGAACAAATGCAAAATTAGCTTGTTACTTTACAAATGTTGGAGGTAAAGGCGAACTGGAAACGCTTTTAAAGGCAATCAAGGCGAGAGATTCGACCTATGCTGATTGTTTGGATAGTTGGAAAACTTGCATAGAAAACCAGGGAAAGAAAATCAACCAGAAAGAGTTTGATAAATTCTGGATTAGCAACTATATTAGATTTGATACTTGCTCAAAGCAAGAACAGAAACAAGCTGGAAGGAAATGCAGTATGTCTGAGTTTGATTATGTTATGGAGCACAAAAAAGATATTTGGGATTGGGATAATTCTGCACTAGATGATTTGAAGGAGTTTTTTAAACTCTTTTGTTAACCCGCCTTCACATACAATTAATACCACTTATAAAAATTTGTGCTACAAATAATTATTGGGTTTGTTTCTTCACCTACTGTCTGAGGTGCGTCGCCATCAGATTGTTGATAGAATTCAAAGCTTGATAATGGCGACCCACCCTACGCATACTAACTAGGAACTCATGAGCTTAAAAATCTACTTTCTACGCCACGGTGAAACAGTTTACAGCAAGACAGGCGGTTTCTGCGGCGACATCGACCCGGAATTAACAGCCGAAGGTGCTCAAATGGCCCAACAGTTTGCCACAACTTACGCGAAATTGCCTTGGGATGCTGTTTATGTCAGCCCGATGAAACGGACGATCGCAACTGCAACACCTTTGTGCGATAAAATTGGGATTGAAATGCAGTTGCGCGACGGACTTAAGGAAATTCAGTACGGCGAGTGGGAAGGCAAAACGCTAGAAGCTGTCAAACAAGAATACGCTGAAGATTATATTAACTGGCTGACTGAACCGGCTTGGAATGCACCGACTAAGGGCGAAACTTCTGTGCAAATTGCGAGTAGAGCTTCTTTAATTATCGCAGAAATTCAGGAAAAATACAAAAATGGTAATGTTTTGGTGGTTTCCCACAAGGCGACTATTCGGATTATTCTGTGCGGTTTGTTGGGGATTGATTTGGGAAGTTATCGCAATCGTATTGCCGCTTTAATTTACCAGGTACTTGAAATTGCGAGTAAGGTGCGATCGCGCACCCTACAGCCTCAAACTAAATAGCACCCAAGTAAGACAATCCTAAAATAGTACCTGCTCCCAAAATATGACCGAAACAAGTAGTTCCCAATACAGCGCCTACGCCAAAACCACCGAACATATTCGATGAGGGCATGGCAGTGCCTGTGCTAGGATGCTGGATGGTGAATTTGCCGATCGCAATCGCTAGAATATTGCAAACAATCATGATGACAGCAATGGTGGGGCTCCATTCTACGGTTCTGGGCGCAACGGCAAGTAAAATTGGTGTAAACATCGATCGGCTCCTTAAAATTTACTAAATGAAAATCTGAACAGAAGATATATCAAAAAAATGCAACTGTTAGCTACAATTTGCATTAACAGTTAACATTTCGACATTTTTCTTCATATTTTTCCAGGATTTCAAAATTTCTTAGTCCCTCTCTGCTGGGACTTCGTTTGTGTAGTAGCGATTTCAATCGCCGAGTCCTCAATCACCGATCGATCTAAAAACAGTTTTTGAATAATAATTTAAACCTTTACCTAAGTTGAGTAGACGATGAAAATACTGGTCTTAAATGCAGGTTCTAGCAGTCAAAAGAGCTGTCTTTACGAGTTAAATGATGATGTTTTGCCCGATCGCCCTTTGCAACCCCTCTGGGAAGCTAAAATCGATTGGACTCATCAGCAGAATGTATCAGAGTTGAAAGTCACAACAGCAAAAGGTGCTCAGTTTGAGGAGGAGTTTGTATCGGAATCTCGCACAGATACAATTTCTCGAATGCTGGAGACTCTTTGGAAGGGGGAAACTCAAACCATTAATGATTTAAACGAGATTGATATTGTCGGCCACCGCGTCGTACATGGCGGACAAGACTATCAGCAAAGTACGTTGATTTCGCCGGATGTAAAAAAGGCGATCGCGCGTTTAGCGGTTTTCGCCCCCGTACACAATCCTGTCAATCTCGAAGGCATTGAGGCGATCGAGAATATCCTCCCAAATATACCGCAAATAGCAGTTTTTGATACAGCTTTTCACTCACAGTTACCGCCCGCCGCTTTTGTGTATCCAGGCCCCTACGAATGGCTGGAAAACGGGATTCGGCGCTACGGTTTTCACGGGATTAGCCATCAATATTGCGCGCGTAGGGCTGCGGAAGTTCTGAACCGCGATTTGGCAGATTTGCGCTTGATTAGCTGTCATTTGGGCAACGGATGCTCTCTGGCCGCTATTCGTGGCGGGGTGAGTGTGGACACGACGATGGGTTTTACTCCTTTGGATGGTTTGATGATGGGGAGTCGATCGGGTGCGATCGATCCTGGTATCATAATTCATCTGTTAAGGCGATCGGATTTAACTGCTGAGAAGCTTGATGATATTCTCAATCGTAATTCTGGTTTGAAAGGGATTTCTGGGGTGTCTGGCGATATGCGACAGATTGTTGAGGCGATTATCCAAGGTAATGAGAGAGCTCAACTTGCATTGGATATTTACATCCACCGTTTGCGCGCCGGAATTGGGGCGATGCTGGCGAGTTTGGGAGGGTTGGATGCTTTGATTTTTACGGCGGGTGTTGGGGAAAATTCGGCTATTGTGCGGGCTGCTGCTTGCGAAACTTTTGGGTTTATGGGGTTAAAATTAGATGGGGAGAAGAATCAACAATTGCAGGGCGATGAAGATGTTGCGGCGGGGGATTCAGCGGTGAGAGTTTTGGTAATTCACACCCAGGAAGATTGGGAAATTGCGCGAGAATGTTGGGAACTTTACTCGTAGAGATTCAATATTTTATTTTCGTGTGTTTGTGCTAAAATTAAAAAGCTCTAAACATTAGCAATTAGAAGCCATTCATGCTTTATGTCTAAGCAATCAGTCATCACAAAGTATATTGAAATTACACCGGGAGTGGTTGGTGGTAAGCCACGCATTGCTGGTCATCGAATTTCTGTAGCACAAATTGCAGAGATGTATCTGAAGATGGGAGAGTCGATAGAAGAAATCGCTAGAGACTATAATTTGTCACCGGCGTCGGTTCATGCGGCGATGACTTACTATTACGATCATCGAGAAGAAATTGACCGCCACACTGCTGAATCAGATGCTTTTGTCGAAGATTTGAAGCATCAGAGTCCACCTTCTCGTTTGCAGGAAAAGCTGAGGGAAATTAGAGGTGAGTGAACGCATCCGCTTTCATAGGGTATGAGCAATAATCTGGCATCAACTTGATTTTGATTGTCATTTAATTTCTCCTTTTGTCAATTTTGCAGAATGTATTGACTGATAATATTTTTGAGTTCTTGAGGAGCTTCTTTGGCAATCGCCGCTCCTAAATCTGGACGAACAACCCACCACCAAACCAGTTGTTCTAGACGATCGGCAGAATCTTCATTAGGACACCATTCGATCGTACTTTCATTGACACCAATAATGTTAGCACAAAGGTCATTAGCAATGGCAACGCGATCGTCTAGTTTTTCAAACTGTACGATATCTTGCCAGCTAATTTCATTGGGAATAGAATTGAGAATTGATTGGATATCTAGAGTCAGCATTAAACTGTTCCTCCGAAAGCTATAATAACTTTAATGCCAAAGTCTTGTTGTTCTGCAAAAGATTGAGTGCTGAGCCATCCTCTCACGGTTAGAGTGATCGTACCTGTGAGTTCAGGTTGGAGGGAGTTGTAGAAATTGGTAATTTCCTGATGAATTGACCCCGTACCGTGTTCTAACCGGACGAGATTGCCTGTATTGTGTATTGCTTGAGCCCCGAATCTCTGTAAATTTGATGTTGTTTGCCCAACTATATGATGCCACGCTAACCCCGATCCTGCCACCCCCATCGTTCTTTTTGAGATGACTGTCCTTGATGCTAGTTCTCTAGCTAGTCGTCTTGCTATTTCTCGTCGAGTTTCGTCCGTCATTTATATGAATTAGCTTTCACTGCTTTGATTTAACCCTATCATGGATTAAGGGCGATCGCGCTTTTTAGCAATCACAGATAAACGGAATGGATGCGGATAGATAAAAACGCAATTTATCTGTATTTATGACTTACGCATGGGGCCCAGAAACCGGGTTTTTGCGAAAATACTTCGCCGCAGCCAACAGATTCGGTAAAAACCCGGTTTCTTTGTCGGAGCGCATAAACCCTAGAATATTTATTCTAGGGCTTTAGTGCGTTACTGACATCCCCGAATATTCCTTCTAATTCCTGACCATTCATTAGCTAAACTAGATTGAGAACTAGAAATTTTCCGACCCAACATTCTTGTTTGAGATGATAGGCTAGAGATGCGGCGGTTTGTGCCGTGGCTGGTTTTACTAGAATGGTACAATCTATGCCAATTGCACTGATTAGGGCTAGTGCTCCTAATATCTTGAATTTTAGTTTAATCATGATTCAAGGTCTGTGAGAGGGTTGGGATTTAAGGACGGTGGTTGTGGGGATTGTTTTAGAGGGCGATCGCGCTTTTTGTCGTAAGGGCGATCGCGCTAATCCGATTATCCTAAATCACTGGCAGATTGATGGAGACAAAACTACCGCTTAACTGAGTAGGTGATACGCCGACAACAAGACCTAAAATTTGATTTGAACCTGCAATCTTGATGACAGTATTTCCCTGATCGAAGTTCAGCAGTAAGTTCGATTCTATTAATCCTTCTGTCAGTCCAATTTTATCTGCACCTAATTGGAAGTCTAAGATAGCATCTGGCAGAAAATCACCAGTTACGGCCGCATTTTTGGGTAGGACAAAGGTATCGCTGCCGGGGCCGCCGATTAAGATATCTCGACCTAAATCGCCGCTGAGGGTGTCATCGCCTTCGTTTCCTTTCAGACGATCGTTGTCTGCACCTCCTAGGATTAAATCATTGCCTCGGCCACCAAAGATATTGTCATTTCCGCTGTTACCAGTCAGGATATCATTGCCTTTATTGCCGTAGATGATGTCATCTCCGCCAAGTCCGGCAAGGGTGTCATCGCCTGCGAAACCAGCGATGCTATCTGCTGCATCAATGCCAACTAGATTGTCGTTTTCAGAAGTTCCTAAAACTTGACGCAGTGGAGGACGAGTTGGTGTAGGTGTTGGTGTTGCTACAACATTATCTGTCGCCGATTCAGTACCGTCATTTGTGACTGTAGTGCTGGCGAAATCGAAATCATTGGAGATGTCGGGGTCGTATGTTTTACTCGTTATGCTAGAGGTACCAGTGATGTTTCCGGTTGTCGGTGCGGTAACGGTAATGCTAACAGTTGAAATTTGACCTTTGGGTACATCGCCGAGGTCAAAAGTGAGTTCATTTCCTGACTGTTTGGTGGGGGCGATATTAGCCGAAACAAATTTAGCACCCTCTGGCAAGGTTTCGGTGAGGATTGCACCTTTAGCGTTATCAGTGCCGTTGTTGGTGACGGCAACGGTGTAGGTGAGGTTGCTTCCCGGTATTGCTGTATCGCGATCGGCTGTTTTAGTGACTGATAAATCTGCTGATTCTGTCACTTTAATCGGCAGCGGTGCGTAGCTGAAAACAGGTGCGTTGTTTTCATCCATCGCCATTGCGTAGACGTAGTAATCGCCAGTGGGTAAGCCTTGAGTGTTCCAGACAAAGTTGCCTGCGCCGTCTTTTTCCTCAAGGCCATCTTTGATTAGAATGCCATCGAAACCTTGGTTGTCATTGTCGTAGAAGAGGCTAACTTTGGCAGTGGAGTCAGCGTCAAAAGCGTTGTAGTTGATGGTGACATTTTGTCCGCTAACATCTTTAGATGCGGCAGTTACTTGAACAGTAGGAGCTTTGCTATCCCTAAAAGCTTTGTACTGTATATTTCCTAAACCACTGGAATTAGCTAGTTTTAGATCCCAAGTACCTGGTTCTGGATTACGGACAATGACAGCCTTAGTCTTTGCTCCTGTGAGATCGTTAACAATTGCAATTTTGTCAGTAGGGAAGTTACCTTCTGTGAAAATAGTACCATTTGGTGCTACTACCTCAATTGGTGCATTACTTGTCGGATTTTCCCAGTCTGCGCCAAGTAGAATCCATTCTGTTCCCTGAGCGATGCCGAAACTGTTAGAATTGTCCAAAATTGAGCTGGCAATCTTGGTGTTACTTGAGCTTAAATCAAGTTGCTGGGCAGTTTTACTGATGCCCTCTAACTCTTTAGGGCCTAAAGGCTGAAGTTCGCCTTTACCGTAGTAAACTCTGGTTCCCACATTAATCAAACCAACATTTATTAGTGGTATGTTGATTTGACCCCAAGTGGTAATGAAGTCATCATCTTTTGATTCATTGTTGCGATACTGGAGTTGAAAATTACCTGATGCAAGCTCTTTATTTCTGAAGAATCCGAAAAAGTCTGCATCAGGGATTTTCAATTTTCCACTGCCTGCACCATCCATGTCAAGCGTCTTAGTGTTAGTTGTGAGCGAAGCTTGCCCTGATAATGTGTTGCCAAGCGCTCCAAAACTACCTCCTTGTTTAATCTCTTTATTCTTCCAATTCCACTCTGCATTTCCTTGAAGATTGAAAAAGTTTTCATTGATTAAATTCAATTTCAGGGTTCCAGCTAAACGCTCGGAACTAACTTTACCATCAATTTGTATGTCAACAAGAGCTCCCTCAATTGGGTCTTTGAGACCGAAACCATTCTCCAAAACTGCTTTGAATGGTTCTTTTAAAGGTACTACATACTTTGGTCCATAGCTAAATCCAATACCTCCGACCGCTTCAATAGGATCAGTGGCCGACTTAGCCAAATTATTGACCCCAATTTTTAACCGTTGTAAAAAAATCTGGGGACCAATAGGAGGTGGTAGAGGAGGAGTGATAGCAAAGTTAAGATTGTCCCCTTCTAAGGAGATGCTGTTGAATTCAAAAGGAGAATATTTTACACCAACTTCAACACCTGCTGCTGGTGCTGAAACTAGACCTATCCCTCCTAATGTAGGAGGAAAGGCTAACTTGGGGGCAAAGGGAAAGTTTACCTTTCCCTTGACCACCGCTTCTTTTTTATCAGAATCAAAAGCTAATGAGGCTTCGTTTAAGCCCCAGCCTCCAGGGAGATCAATATTTTTTAGGGAAGCTACTCCCTTAATTCCCAGTTGGGGCTTACCACCTACATCCTTAATTTGAATGTAGTTATCCCCAGCAAAGTCAACTGTCAACTCAGGATTTTGTTTGAATACGTTAAGTCCTTTTTTCTGTTGAGTAATTGGTTCTGCAACAAGTTTACCTTGAAGTTTAAATGCTTTTTCTGCTGGAATAATGGATATGTCCAAATCAGTGGCATTAACATTCATCAAATTACCAAAAAGTGGAAATTTAGGTGTACTTGGAATAGAGACTTTATCACCCGCTATTCTTGCACCATCTTTATCAATTAAGAGAGAGTTGTTGCCATCAAGAACTACCCTTGCTTTCCCCAAACCTTCGGGCAGGGTGAACTCACTTCTAAGACCAATGCTATTTGAATTGATAGATAAGCCTTTGAAGTCAATATCTATACCCGCGAGCTTGAACTCACCAGGTAAACCTCTGAGATCGGTGAGTTCAGATGTAGTTGCCTTCCCACGCTCAATAGCAAATTTGCCTTGAAACAGAGGTTCGGCGATCTTGCCAATATTAGAAAAAACAGTCGCATCTTTAACACTCAAATTTTTGTCATCATATTCTACTGTCCCTTGCTGGACAGTGATTAATGGGAATATTCCATCTTTGCGTCCGATTTGGATAGTACCCGATGCTTCGTAGCTATTGGTTTTTTCGTTGAATGTGAATTGACCGTTAATTACTTTGAGTTTTAGCGGAGCTAGATCCACTTCACCACTAGAATCGGGTTTGGGAATTTGACTCGGAGGTACAGTTGAAGTCTGTATTGGAATTGGAATAGTCAGGGGAGGTGGAGTTACAACCGTCGGAGGTGTCGGAGGTGGAGTTACAACTGTTGGAGGTGTCGGAGGTGGAGTTACAACCGTCGGAGGTGTCGGAGTTGGAGTTACAACCGTCGGGGGTGTCGGAGTTGGAGTTACAACCGTCGGAGGTGTTGGAGTCGGAGTTACAACCGTCGGAGGTGTTGGTGTTGGAGTTACAACCGTCGGAGGTGTCGGAGTTGGAGGAGTTGGTGTTGGAGGAGTTGGTGTCGCAGATGGAATAGACGATGCTCCTCCAATTGAACCGCTAACACCCGTTAAATTTTTATCAAAAGTACCTGTTCCCGTTGTGGAACTGATAGTAATTCGCTTTCGATCTTCCGTGAAACCGATAAGATTACCATTCTCAAATGACACACCAAAAACATTTGTAAAGCCAATATTACCAATTTTGGTTGATTGACCTGCAAGGGATACTGAAAACAAGCTATCACTTGTTGTCCCTGTTGATGTAGCTAGAAAACGATTATTAGTAGCATCAAATACTAAGTCACCACTACTATTAAACTCTGAACCCAAGTTAGCTACTAAAGTTGCTGTACCGGTACCAGTATTAATGGTGTATAATTTAGAATCACCAGCAGCATAAAGTGTATTGTTGGCAAATTCTAAAGCATTCAACCCAGCAAAAAAACCTAAACCAAAGTTGCCAACAAGTGAAGCAGAGCCTAAATTTCGATCTATTTTATATAAATTGCCAATCGTAATTCCGAAAAGCTCACCGCTATTAGATAAGGCAATGTCAGAGAAATTTAGGTTACTTGTTGCTATTTGTGAAAATTTTCCTGATGTTCCATCTACTGTTCCGATTTTTCCATCTCGCGTAGCAATTATAGATTCCGTCATAATCCCATCTCCCCAAAAATATAGTTGCGTAAAACCAGCAAAGCCCGCCTAGCAAGCCTTCCTAAATGTTTATCAGGGCCTTCCTCTGCTTTTTATGCAAATTGCCCTATTCTTGTAACAAAACTTTACATTGCTCCCAACAGCAGATAAGCCGTATCCCCGATCGCCCTCAAATGCACCGTCAAATGTAGCTGACAGCCAGACACATCATTTCAGATTACTCCACAATCCTTAATCTGCAAAGGCTAAACGGCTCACCATTTGGCTCAGCAAAAAAGGCTCATTTAGCTCATTTGTCTCATTTGGCTCACTTCTCGGCTCACCAAATCGTGTAACATTCTTTACTAACGCAGAGTTTCCGTAGAGGAGTACCAATGGCAGGCTTGCTCAGAGCATCCGAAGAAGGATTGAAAATCATTGATATGGTGCGACGCAACCTCGAATGGAACAAAACTGAGGATTCTTGGTGTCTTGCAGCTTTAATTTCAAAAGCCACCTTAAAGCGTTTTTGGAGTCGAAAAGGAATTAGACGAGAGAACTTTATCAATATTTGCCAAGCAGTAGAAATAGAAAATTGGGAATACATTGCTGAGGGCTACAAAAATATAAAAACAGAACCACTCTTTGTCGCCGCGATCGCAGATATCCCCCTAGACAACCAAACCGATCGCACTTTCCCCCTCCCAGAAAACTTACCCCCCGTCAGAAATTGGGTACAGCGCACCAAAGAAATCGACACCTTAAAAACTACGATCGTTAACTCCGATATCACCGCCATCTCAATAGTCGGATTACCCGGAATCGGAAAAACATCCCTCGTCAGCCAACTAATTCGCCAACTCCACACAGAAAATACCCCCTTCACCTGCGCCGCTTGGCAATCCTTGCAATCCGCAACAGGCAAAGCACCCCCGTGCGAAATTATCAAAGCTCAACCTTGCTTAATTGTATTCGATCGCGCCGACACACTTTTGAAAGCAGGAGAAGCCAAAGCCGCTGGTTATTTCGCAGAAGATTGTGCAGAATATGCTTGGTTATTCAAACAACTATTAGAAACAGAACATCAAAGCAAAATCATATTTACAAGTCGCGAAAGCTTGGCCGAATTGCAGCCAACTGTCACCCGCGAAATCCAGCTAAACGGATTGGATCGAGATAGCGCAATTTCCCTATTGCAATCTTTCAATCTGACTGAATTCGACCCTTCGACTACGCTCAGGGATCAGGCCCCTTCGACTACGCTCAGAGATCAGGCCCCTTCGACTACGCTCAGAGATCAGGCCCCTTCGACTACGCTCAGAGATCAGGCCCCTTCGACTACGCTCAGGGATCAGGCCCCTGAGCGTAGTCGAAGGGCAGGGGCCACAAATGTAGATGAATTAGCCGAAATGGGCGATCGCTATTCAGGACATCCCAAAGCCCTACAACTCGTAGCAGCCTTGATTCGAGATGACACCGAGTTTCAAGGAAATGTCGGGAATTTTTTACACCAGAGAGACTGGTTGCTGATTCGAGATATTGAGAGATTAATTGATGAAATTATCGCGCGTCTGGGCGACGGCGAGCAAACTTGTCTCAGCCGAATTTCTGTCTACCAAACCTCAGAATATCCCCTATCTTTTGCAGGAATTAGTGCTCAAATGCCAGAAGTTAGCAAGTACGAGCTAAAAGAAAATATTATCCTTGCACTGAAGCGCCGACAATTGCTATATTACGATTATCAACGAGAATCCTATCAGTTGCATCCCCTAGTCCGAGAAAAGGGCGAACATCTGCTAAGTCAAAATCCCGAAAATCTCCGTACCGCCCACAGCCAAGCTTATAATTACTATATCAGCATTCCGCTCAAACCAAAATCGGAATGGCAAGACATTGAGGATATTCAGCCCTTAATTAGAGCGCACTATCATGCACGTCAGGCTGGAAATTTAGATGCAGCAAATAGGATTATTTCTGAAGTTTGTGAGTATTTGCGACAGTGGAATTGTGCAGACTTGGTGTGTGGAAATATAGAGTTGCCATTGTTAGCGGAGGTAAAAAATATAAATCTGTAGGGGCCGCCCCCCGTGGCTGCCCCAATCCCTGAAACACCTACAAAATTGTGGACGGGGAGGGTAGGCATGGGGGCACTACCCCTACAAAACCCTCGTTTTCCTGAGAATGAAACAGCCCTGAGTAGATTAAGAGGCTCCGAAATTCACTTTTGTGACTGCGCCGGCGACAACATTAACTGTTTGTTGAATCTGACTGCCATCAACCTTTAACTGATAAGTTCCAGGAGAAAGCTCGATCGCCCCAAACCATCCTTTACCATCCGCGCGCAGTTGCCGCACCTTGCCCCCAGCATCGATCGCCTGTAATGTCAAATTCGCACCGTCACAAGTTCTATCGCACTTTTGCAACATTCCGGCGATCGCACCCATAGTCGGCCGCGACTTCCAAGGCATATCAGGAATCCCCGCCGGAGTCGCCCACACAGGCTGAGTTTGAACAGTTTTACCCGTCGCACCATCAACGTATTGACTAGGCTGCGACAGCGCATTATAAAACCAATCATTACTCTGCGACAGGAATTTCCAAGGCTGACGGGGCAAATCACCACTGCCGCCCGATCGCAGTTCAACGTTACTGTAAACATTCGTGCTAGCGTAGGAATACAGCACCGTACCCGCCACATGATTTCCTTTCGCAGAGGGCGCTTCAGCCCGACGAATCTGCCCTAGAGTGTCTTCGATATAGTTGAGATAGTTACCAGGCCCGATCGCAATTTGGCGATTATACTGGTGGTCTTTAGCGTACTCAATCCAATTGTCGTAACCGCGTTTCTGCTGTGGCTTGTACTCGCGCTGGTAAGTCATCGGCATCACCATATCGACGATCCCTTCTTCCAGCCAACCGCGCCAATCCTGCAAAACTTCTCTGTACGGTTGCGTTTTATACCAAGCTTCATCGTTTTTTGGACCGTCACCCCAGGCGATTGTTGCCGCCGTCACTTTCACTCGTGGCTTAATTGCTAGGGCTTCTACATAAAGCTTCCGCACTAAATTTGTCACCTGATCGCGCCGCCACTGCATCCACGCGGGATCTGCGGGGGCTGGTTTGCCCGATCGACCTGTTTGCTGGTTGAAACGGGCGATCGCCGTGGGATTGTAGCCCCAATTCGGCCCACCGTAGCGCACGTAATCGAGCTGTACGCCGTCCACATCGTAGCGCTTCAGCAAGTCCAAATAGACGGAAACGGTATAGTCTAGGGCGTCTGGATGGCCTGGATCGAGAAAACCTTTGGCTTCCCCACCCGAAGTCAGCATTGCCCAATTATCGTTTCCTGGGGCATTTGGCCCATGTTGTTGCCAAACGTGATTGGCCGGGAGTTTGCCGCCTGAAGTCACTGGTAGCGTTACCATCCAAGCGTGGACTTCCATGTTTGCGGCGTGGGCTTTGTCAATCAAATCTTGGAGGGGATCGAAACCAGCGGGAACATTGGAATCAAGGGTTCTGGGCTCGATCGCACTGGTGTAAAAAGCATCACCTCGGCGACGGACTTGGGCGACGATCGCGTTTGCGTTGGCCAGTTTGGCATCTGCGATCAGTTTTGTCACTTCTTGGGGCGTTTTGAAACCGGGGTTGAATGCGTCTACCCAGAAGGCCCGAAATTCGGCAGTTTGCGTTTGTGGGGGGAGAGTTGCGATCGCCCGTGAAGGAAACCAGCCAGGAGTCATGAGAAAACTGATTGTTAAGGCGATCGAAAATAGACTTGACAAAAAGAATGTTTTGGGTTTACGCATCAGAATTGTGTGAGAAAGCGTTTAACTGTCTGTTAGGGACTTTTGATTTGAGCGTCCGGTTGACATTTTCGCACAATGGTATATTATTCGGGCAAATAAGTAAAATCGGTATTGGAAAATATGCGTTATGGAGGACAATGCGATCGGAGCGATAAATTAATTTAGTTAAAAAGATGTATTTGAGATGACAATAACACCACTTAACCTAGTTTTACAGCCTAAATAGGGTTTTAAAAATTTTCATTTTGGCTGTATCGATGTCGCATTCAAGTTTGGCAATTGGAGTTAGGCTTTTCCACTTGCCTTTATTCGCGTTGAAAATAGCATCGGCTGTTTTTTCGGCATCAATATTTTCAAAGCCTCCTATTTTATTAGTTGATAAGTAATTGAGACGATCGAAAATCTCATCTCTTGATGCACGTTTCACACTAACTGCTTCAGGCGGTGGTGGCGGCGGCGCGAGTGGAGCAGGTGGCGAGAGATAGAATACTTTTGCTAAAGCATCTAACTTTTTACCCTTAGTAATGGCACATTTTAAGCTGGTAACAGGGTTAAAGTTTGACCACGTTTCCCGATTGGCTGCTGAAATGCGATTAGCTGCTACAATGACATCCAATCCCTTCAATGCACTTCCTGGTTCTGCAACCAAATATCTAAGTGCAGCGAGAATAGTATCTCTTGATGCTGTGCTCAGGTTAACTTTTGGTATTACTTCCCTTGCTAAAATTTTGGCTTGCTCAATATTTTTAGATGCTGGTTCAATGATTATGCACCAGACTCGCTCTAGTTCAGCTTGTTGAGCGACTGCATAAATAAAGGAATTGCTGACTACTTGATATTGATAATCACCTGTTTCTTTAACAATCACAGGAATCCAATTGTGTCCGCCAGCTTGCAGAACTGCCTCGGCTGCGGCGGTGATGATAAACTCAGATTCAGAGCATAGTTCCCCTGGTTCAATATCCGCTAATGGCAGGTGCATCAGCTTACCGATGTCATCATACTTACTCATTTTAAGAAATACTCCTTAATTAGACCAGAATAGTGTTCTAAAGCGATATTGTTGAGAAAGACAGCGGGAATGTGAGAGAAGGCAGCATTGGCAACAGTAGCATAACTGGGAATACAGAAGATAGTTTTAATATCTTTTCCAGTTGTAGATTTAGGCCAATAATATGGTAGCAGATCAAAGCCATCTTTTTTAGCTTGATTAATTATTTTTCCAATTTCCTGATTGGCTGTCTGAAGGGCAGGATCTGTGATCTTCTCTCCATTGAAAAAGATTGGTAGAGCAATTGGTCCACCATCTCCTCTTACTTGTTTAATTTCAGGAATAAACTGCGTAATCACCCTAGCTGCATTGTGTAGTGATGCTAATCCATTATGCTTGGTAGGGAGGAGAACAACATCAGAGGCATAAACACTGCTTTGGCTGAAAAATAACCATTGGGTAGGGCAATCAATCAATATGTAATCATATTTAGAAACAAAAGGTTTAAGGATATCTCGCAATCTTTTTGCACCTTTTTGAATTTTTGATTCAGCTAGACGCTGATCTGTAAACTCTTCCATGTCCTCACTTGATGGAATCACGTCAAAAAAATGTAGGATTTTTCCTCGCTTGTCAATGTGATTAAAATGAACAACTGTTTTGTTAACATCTGCTTTTGTATTAGTCAGACAGTCAGATAAAGTAAGAGCTCCTACGTCTAGCCCAAGAGTTCTAGTTAAATCTTTTTGTGAATCGAAATCAACGACGAGAACATTCTTTTTCTGTTTTCGCAAAATTGCTGCTAAATTGAGCGTTGTTGTCGTTTTGCCCACTCCTCCTTTATTGTTATAGATACAAACCGTCAATGCCTTGGGCGGGTTGTCAATCAAAGATTTGATATCTTGGACAATGGTACTAATATTGCCTTTGTTAATTAGAGTGCAAGCAGTTGCAGGAATCACAACTTTGCCATGCCTCCGAAATAACTGGATATGAATGCCATTAGTAATAATACCCCATTGAGCCGTTTCGCAGTTAGGAGATAGCAGATATTTTTTAATTTGTTCCCTAGTAGTGTTATATTTGGGAGTACCTTCCGCCAAGTTAATTTTAGCCCCTGTCGCTATTGCCCGTCCCTTGCCTTCAACAAGTAAGTAGGGATCGACACGAGAAAACAAAAACTTATCAGTTCCAATATTTTTACGAGCCGCAAAATCTACTTTATCAGCACTTCGACCTGTTGGAAACTGCGGAAACTGCATTTCATTTTTAGTGAATCCAAGTGCTTCTATCAGAACCGACACAAATTGAGAGTTGACGATGGCTTCACTGGCATTGTTGGGAATATCATCTAAAACTTGATTCCAGTTGATAGTTGTCATCATTTACACCTAGATACTTAACTCCAATCATAAGGCTTAGTTTGAGTTTTTGTCATCTTTAGCTACTTTCTGATATGACTATATGAACAGTCAACATACTTTCTGAAAAGTTATATATTTTAGAGTCCGCTTGACATTATAGCACATCAGTGCAAATTTATGTAAAAATATACTGAACAGGCGATCGCGCTTTTCTCAACAAATGATAACACCACATTTTTAAACAATAGTCATTCGTAGTTTCTATTGGTCAACTTAGCGAAAACTGCTTGGACTTCATCATCACTGGCAAAGTCTCCAGCTTCGGCTTCCGCAACGCCTTTATTAATTTCATCAAGCAGCCATTGATAGATTTCCAGGTAAGAAGCGATGGCTTCATTCAAAACATAGGTTAAATCGCGATCCATAACATTAGCGATCGCCTTCAGCGCTTCTTGTTTGTCGCTATCAATTGGAAAGGTTACATTTTCTTGGTTCATTGCTGCCTCTTGCTGTGATGGAAAGAGATTAGAATGCTACTATGATAGCGTATAGATGCCAATTTAGGCGAAAATAAGCTAAAATCGCGATCGCACTTTTCCCAACTAATCATAAACTTATCGATAAACAACTACTGAACATCATAAAAATTTTAGACAATAACTCAATGACAACCAATAATCACTCGCAATGTCATATACTTGGTCATGCCAGCGGTTTCGAGTTTCCCGGAAAATTCCGATCGCACTCAGTAAACCAAATAAGTAACTAGCCAAAATATCTTTGCTATGGAAAAAAAGCATAACGCTGGATTGTGGGTATCAGTATTGTACTTTGCCCAAGGTCTCCCTTACACCGTCGTTAATTTAATGTCGGTGATTTTTTTGAAAGGTATGGGAACCAGCAACGAGTTAATCGGATTGACAAGTCTGTTGTCATTTCCTTGGGTTTTAAAAGGTTTGTGGGGCCCCGTAGTTGATATGTACTCAACTAAACGCAAGTGGATTTTAAACACCGAAATCATTTGCGCTTTTCTGTTTGCGGCCCTAGCGTTTGGTGTATTAATGCCCCAGGCTATCATCATATCAGTAGTCATCCTAACTGCGATCGCCTTTGCATCCGCAACTCACGACATCGCCATTGATGGATTCTATTTAAACACGCTGAATAAAGACCAACAAGCACTATTTGTAGGCGTTCGCAACACGGCTTATAGAGGTGCTGTGATTCTCGGTAGTGGCGTATTGGTTTTCTTCGCCGGTAAACTAGCAGAAGAACATTTAGTCACCGGAAACGGAGGTGATACCAAAGTATATCAGGACATTTCCCTGTCATTTTTAGGTTCATCATTCAAGGTGTCAGCGCTTCAGTATGGATGGGCGACAGCGTTTGGGATTTGTGCCATTATATTTGTACTGATTTATCTGTTTCAGCGCTGGTATCTTCCCTATCCTAAAAATCACGATGTCGAAGTCGGCGCACCTAGGAAAACAATCAGCTTTATTGAGTCATTTAAAACCTATTTTCAACAAGAAAAAATTGGTTGGATTGTCGCTTATGTCTTAATCTTTCGATTGGGCGATGCCTTGACTTTTAAAATGGCTCCTCCATTTTTAATGGATAAAGTCGAGAAAGGAGGATTAGCAGTTTCTACGTCGGAGATGGGCTTATTATCTGGTACTTTAGGGGTAATGTTTCTGCTAGTTGGCGGGTTGTTAGGCGGCTATTTAATTGCCAAACAAGGACTGAAAAAATGGATGTGGCCGACGGCTATTCTGCAAAATTCGACTAACGTGCTGTATTGGCTGTTGGCGATAAATCAGCCGGGAATTGAGTGGGCCTATGCTGTAAACTCGATCGAGCAATTTACCTACGGACTTGGCGTAGCAGCCTACACAGTGTTCCTGATGCGGACTGTTCGCCCAGAATATGAAGCCTCCCATTATGCAATTACAACCGCCTTCATGGCCGCAGGAGTCCTGATTCCAGGGGTTTTTAGTGGCTATTTGCAAGCAAGTCTTGGCTATCAAAATTATTTCTTGATGAGCGCACTGGCTGTGATTCCCGGTATGATGACAATCTTCTTTTTGCCACTAGAAGATCAACCAAAATTAGCATCTATGCCGAGGCCAGGATTGGACGATCCAGATTAATCAGGACTTTGGCAGAGTCCCAGAAACCGGGTTTTTTACAAATACTTCGTTGCCGCCCACAGATTTGGCAAAAAACCTGCTGGTTGAGCGAAGTCGAAACCCGGTTTCTTTAGTCAAAATGCGTAATTTATATGTCAATTAAATCGAAATGAAATCAGTAGCTGTGAGAGCGATTGTTTGAATACCGGGAATAGTGGCGAGAACTTCACCAGTGCTAGCTAATTGAATAGAAATTGCAGTCTGGGTTGGATTAATTCTCAGTTGACTAAAGGTCAAACCTCTAGTCAAACCGATTAAATCTTCACCCTTTTGAAACTCAGAAATCGTGTCAGTACCAGCCCCTGTTCCTAGTCCAAACACGTCACGTCCAGCACCCCCAATCAAGAGATCAGTACCCAATCCACCAACTAGCGTATCATCGCCTTCACCGCCGTTTAAAGTATCATCTCCTTTACCACCAAATAGCAGATCATTGCCAATACCACCGCTGAGAATATCGTTATTGCGATTACCGCTGAGAGTGTCATTTCCCACATTACCAATAATCGTATCATCCCCTGCAAAACCCAAGGCTGTATTGTTCGCACCATCACCCACCAAATTATTAGGTTTTGACGGATCTAGAGCAGTTTGGAGCGCAATAATATTGCCGAAAAATGAGGTTCCGGGAGTGATTCTCAATTGCTCTAATGTGGCACGGGATTGTAGTGCTGCTTTCAGTGGTAATGCAACATCCAAGCCAGCTAATAGCTCTAAATAATCTGAATCTGCGAAAGTAAAATCAGGACGATTCAACTGTTCTATAGGTATTTCTCTCTGAATAAAACCAGGGGGTGGAGTTGTCAATAGACCAGATGTAGTATGTTTTTGTAAGACAAGTAGCGGGTTGATAATTGGGTCAATAAATGTTTGAAAAAACACTTTTCCTGGCAGAAAAGCTTCTCCTCCCAAACTCACAAAGTCGCCGCTAACAATGTAGTGAGTTACATTTTTGCCTGCACCGACTTTTTGCTTAAATATATTGACTGTATCCTGATCGACTCCGGGGGAATTGAAGGTGACAATATCTCCGATCGCAGATGTGAATTCCGTAGCCGCTAATTGTGCGATCGCACCGCCCAAGCTATGTCCGAGAACGTCTGGTGGCAAGCGGTTAGGGTTTTTTGTGTTATCTTGACTGATTTGTGTCAGCCAGTTTCCTAGGGCTTGTTTATTGGCTTCAAATTGGTTGAAACCAATACCTCGTTTGTCTGCGTTAGCAGCGTCGTCTACGAGGGAATCGACACCCCGAAATACTAGAACTGGCGGTTTGTCTGGGGTGGTGGAAATTAACCCGATCGCATGAAATCCCGTGGCTGGATCGTCGAATGTGCGATCGACTCGATAGCCAGCAGCAGTCAAACCACCTTGAACTACAGCTTGTAACTGGGGGTTATCGTCTATGTAAACTAATCGCTTGGCCAGATTTTCGTAAACTGCGGGAGAGGATGGCATATCTTGTTTCCTGTATTTTAACTTGGGATTTCTGTTAAACCTAATTCAATTATTTTACACTACCAAGCATTTATTTGTATTTTTTAATTTGGACAACAGCTAATTGTTTGTATTAACTGAGATGTTGGATTATTCTCAAAAAGCTTTTTATGAACAGGCAAGATGCCTGTTCCACAAGACAATTAACATATTGTGGAACAGGCATCTTGCCTGTTGCCGACAATTAACATATTGTGGAACAGGCATCTTGCCTGTTGCCGACAATTAACATATTGTACAATTAACATACTGTGGAACAGGCATCTTGCCTGTTGCCGACAATTAATATACTGTGGAACAGGCATCTTGCCTGTTGCCGACAATAGTCATCACTACAAACCTGAAACTATCTAAAGCTGCACAAAATCTGGTCGCGAAATATCCCCCGCAGATATACCAGTCAGAGTAGCAAGAATTTCACCAGTAATCGGAATACTAATTAAAGCTCCATCAGCACTTTGAGTAATTCTAATCTGAGCAAAAGTTAGACCCCGCGACAGTGCAATTAAATCTTGAGAGTCTTCAAAATCTACAATCACATCTCCTCCCCCGCCCGATTCTAATACAAAACGATCCCGTCCTTTACCACCAATTAAAACATCATTACCAAACTCCCCAGCAATCAAATCATCTCCGTCGCCACCGTTTAAATCATCGTTACTTCTGCCGCCATATAAGAAGTCATCTCCACCACCGCCAGTGATGCTGTCGTTACCCCTATTACCTCTGAGAGTATCGTTGCCACCGTTGCCGATAATAGTATCATCTCCGCTGCCACCGGTAGCAGAATTGTTGCGATCATCTCCTGATAAATAGTTTGCTTGTAGGGGAGCTAAACCAACTTGAATTTCCTTGATTAATTCCACAAAAGAGAATTCTGGAGCTGTTCTCAAACTCTCAGCACCGGCTCTCGTCCTGATTTTTATTGACACCTCTGGTAGGGCAAAATTCATTGCCGCTATAAATTCATTAAAATCCGAGTCATTGTTATAAGTAAACTCTGGACTATTCAAGTCTTCGACAGAGATTTGCCTTTGAAAAAAACCTACGGGTGGAGTAGTTAATAGCTTCTCTGAGCGATGCTTAGCTAAGACACTTAGCGGGTCAATGTTGGGGTCTGTAAAAGTTTGAAGAAACGCTTTTCCTGGTAAAAATCCTTCTCCAAAAAGGCTAACAAAATCTCCGCTGACGATGTAATGATTGGCAGTTTTGTTGGGGGTTCTGCTGAGATTACGCCTAAAAGTATTTAGTGTAGTTTGTGAGACTCCGGGAGAGTTGAAAGTAAATACATTACCAGTAATCAAGTTCGACTCAGTGGCGACTATTTGCGCGATCGCACCGCCCACACTATGACCGATCACATCCGGTAATAACAGATTCGGATTTTGAGCAGCATTTGTACCGATTTGTTTCAGCCAATTGTCGATCGCATCTTTGTTGTTTTCAAATTCGGGAAAACCAATGTTGCGCGAGTCGGAAAATATAGCATCATTGCCGATGAAGTCAGTACCGCGAAACACCAGAACTGGTGGGTTCTGTGGATCTGTAGCACCGAAACCGATCGCATAAAAGCCAGTTTGCTGATCGTCAAAAATGCGATCGATATAGTAGCCGTTAGTATCGAGAAAACGCGAAACTAGATTTTGCGAATCTGGTCGCTCATTCAAATAAACAATTGATTTAGCTAGAGATTCATAAACCGCAGGAGATACAGTCATAATATGATTTTTGTGTTTGTTGCTATTGATGACCGCTCAGTCAGGGAGCTAATTATGCGTTTGAGGTAATTATAGCCGATCACATTTATATGGTATACTAAAGATTATCAACTCCGAAATTAAGATTTTTGCAGTTATGAGTATCATTCGTCAATACATTGCTCCATTGATCGCGATATTAGTATTTTTCGTAGCCCTCGTAGCAGTCAGCGCTCGCATCTTTTTGCCCGCTGACATGGCCGCCCCGGCACCGATTGAGGAAGTGACTCCAGACAAACAAGCAGCCACCGTAAATCCGATTTTCTTGGGGCTAAATTATTCCCCTAACCGTGTCGGCTAATCTGATGTCGGATTTGATACCGGGCTATGCGTTGCGATCGGGCTCTGGACTCGATCGCGCACAACTGGTAAAGTTTATGCACCGAACTTACGGAGAGCTTTACCCTGATGGGGAATTGGGACATTTGGCTCAAACTGTTGAGCAGTATTTTTCCAACCAAACACCGCTTTGGTTGGTGGAGTACCAGAAAAACAGCTTGGAAGATGCCGAAATTTTGCCCGTGCTTCCATCTTCTCATCTCAATCCCAAATCTCAAGTTCACAATCTGAAATCCACTATCGGATGTTTGTGGTTAGGAAATGCGATCGACCAAGGTACCGGACAACGCCATGCTCACATTTTTCTACTCTATGTAGCACCGGCACACCGACGTTTGGGAATCGGTAGATATTTAGTTATTCATGCGGAAGATTGGGCAAAAAAAAGAGGCGATCGACAAATTGGTTTGCAAGTATTTCTGAGTAATCAGCCCGCCTTGAATCTCTATCAAAAATTAGGATATCAAAGTCATTCCGTCTCTATGATAAAATCTCTATAGCAATCGTAAATCATTTGTGAATTTCTTACTCCCTCCCCGAACTCGCGGGGAGGGTTGGGGTGGGGTAAAAATATTTACGACTCATTTAGGGTTGCTATATAATAAGTGATTAGTTATTGGTTACTGGTTATTAGCTACTCACAAATAACAACAGTTAACAGTCAACTGTCAACAGTCAACTGCCAACAGTCAACAGTCAACCGTCAACTAACACCAAACTGAGTTGCTCAGGAGCATCCTCAGTGCGGTAAAGTTTTTTTATGCACAATAACGACAACCCGATCGCCATTAATACTGACCCAGAACTGGAAAGCCCCTTGGATCAACTCGATGAATCCGAACCCCCGCTACCAGATCCAGACCAAATGTTACCTTTACTTGAATCGCCCGAAGCTCAGCACCGGATGATTGCTGCGCGGGCTTTTTGCGAACTACAAGACGATCGAGCAATTGGGCCTTTAATTAATTTATTGAGAGACGGCTGTCCCTTGGTGCGCGTGAGTGCGGCCTATGCTTTGGGACGAAATCCCAGTCCCGATGCCGTGGAGCCCCTGATTGAGCAACTAAACCGTGATTGGAACGGTTACGTTCGGAAAGGAGTAGTTTGGGCTCTGGGAAATTGCCGAGATCATCGCGCTTTAGTACCTTTAATTGATGCTCTGAAAACTGATATTTCAGCGGTACGTTTGTGGGCCGCCAGTTCCCTTGGTCAGATGGCAAAAGTTGGTTACTACGTGGTGATTGCTGCGATTCCGCCATTGATTCAAGCACTGCGCCGAGATGCTGTCTCTGCTGTGCGAAGTAACTCCGCTTGGGCGATCGGGCAACTAGCCCGCGAATTGCCGAATAATGTAGTGTATGCCGGCGCGATCGATGCTCTAATTGAAGCTTTAGAAGAAGACCAAGATATGGGCGTGCGGGAAGATGCTAAATCTTCACTTTTGCGAGTAGGCGATCCGCGCGGTTTGCAGACAATTGAAGACTTAGAAATGGAAGGAATTTTGTGATATAATTATTATCATTAAACACCATTACTAATTACCCATTATGGAATTCATCAACCCTAAGACAGATTTTGGATTCAAAAAAATCTTTGCTTCACCCCAGAGCAAAGAAGTTTTGATGAGCTTCCTCAATGCTATGCTCTACAACGGAGAGCCAACAATTACAGACTTAGAAATCATCGATCCCTACGCAGCACCTGCCATTACTGGATTAAAAGACACTTACCTGGATGTCAAAGCAAAAATTACGGGTGGCATAACTGTAATTATTGAAATGCAGGTCATTAATGTAGATGCTTTTACCAAGCGCGTCATGTATAATGCCGCCAAAACCTACTCAACTCAACTCAAACCGAGAGAAGGCTATTCAAAATTAGTTCCTCTAATCGCTCTGACGATTACAGATTTTGTCTTGTTTGAAAATACCAAAAAATTCCTGTCACACTTTGTCTTCAAAGAAGTAGAAGAAAACTTCGAGTATTATAGAGAAATAGAGTTAGTTTTTCTGGAACTACCCAAGTTTAACCAAAAATTAGAACAAGTTGAAAATCTGCTCGAAAGCTGGGTTTATTTTCTCAAAAATGCTCCCAATTTGGAAGAAGTACCGGATATATTGGCATCCTTCCCTGAAATCAGAACAGCTTTTAACATCGCCAACCGTTCTGCTTTAAGCCTGAAAGAATTAGAAGGCTTAGAAAAGCGGGAAATGTTCTTTGAAGACCAACGCGGCGCTGTGATTAAAGGAATGCAAGAAGGTCGCCAAGAAGGTTTAATTGAAGGGCAACAAACATTAATCTTGCGTCAAATTGCGCGGCGTGCTGGTGAAATATCACCAGAATCTCAAACTCGGATACTGGAACTATCTCCCGAAAAATTGAATGATTTAGGAGACATTTTGTTAGATTTCACCAGTCAGGAAGATTTGATCGCTTGGTTAGATTCAGTGTCAGCGTAAATTCTTTCGCCCGATTAGTAGGGAAACGGCACTGCCGTGTCCTTACTACAAACAGGTTTTATTATAGGTTAAAACTGAAATATTTCATTAATGTCAGCAACAGGCAGGATGCCTGTTCCACAAGAAAATTCACTCTTTGTGGAACAGGCATCTTGCCTGTTCATAAAAAGCTTATTGAAAATAGTATAACATCAAAAGTGAATTTTCTTGTGGAACAGGCATCTTGCCTGTTCATAAAAAGCTTATTGAAAATAGTATAACATCAAAAGTGAATTTTCTTGTGGAACAGGCATCTTGCCTATTCATAAAAAGCTTATTGAAAATAGTACAACATCAAGAGTGAATTTTCTTGTGGAACAGGCATCTGCCTGTTCAGAAAAGACTTATTCAGAATAGTACAACATCTCAGTTACAAACAACTAATCTAATAAGTCAGGTTCCCGACGCACTATCATGTCATAAAGCGGTTGAAAGCTAAACCATCCCATGCGGTGCGAACCTACTTGCTGCTGTGTCAAACGCGCACATTCCGGTTTAATCGAAATAGGTTTTCCCGCTGCTTCTGCCATTAATTGTGCTTGACAAGAACGCTCCATTGCAATAAACCACCAAGCTGCTTCATCTACAGTTTCACCTACTGTTAAAAGTCCGTGATTTTGGAGAATAATCGCTTTTTTATTGCCTAAAGTTTTAGCAATGCGCTTAGCTTCTTCTATTTCCAAAACTACTCCAGTGTAATCATCAAATAAAGCATGATCTTCGTAAAAAGAACAAGCATCTTGAGTTAGCGGGTCTAGCAAGCGGCCCAAACTCGACCAACTTTTGCCATAGGGAGAATGGGCGTGGGCTGCTGCGATGACATCGGGACGCGCTGCGTGGACTTGGGAATGAATCGCAAAAGCTGCTTCGTTTACGGGTTGATTTCCCTCAACAACTTCGCCTTTGTGGTTGACTAAAATTAGGTCGCTGACTCCAATTAAACTGAAGTGCATCCCAAAGGAATTGACCCAGAAATGGTCAAGGTGTTCGGGGTCTCGAACTGTAATATGTCCGGCAATTCCTTCGCTGAAACCAAACTTGCCAAATAATCTTAAAGCAGCGGCTAGACGCTGTTTTCGGTGGCGACGTTCTTCTTCTATCGAGTTGAATGTCGGTGGGTTAATCGTAACTTTCGGGATTTTCATTGCAACCATAATTGGTAATTAGTAATTTGCAAAAATTAAATTATGCTTCTTCCTACTATCCGTTAAATCCGTTACAAAATCCGTTGCCAATCTTCCTTACATCCGTTAAATCCGTTACAAAATCCGTTGCCAATCTTCCTTCTTCCTTCATAATATCATTTGCCGATCGCAATTCCAGCCAACCACGCCGTAGTCCACGCACTTTGGAAGTTGAAACCACCAGTCACGCCGTCGATATCCAGAATTTCGCCAGCAAAATAAAGTCCCGGACAGTGGCGACTTTCCATTGTCTTGAAATCGACTTCTTTTAAATTAACGCCGCCACAGGTGACAAATTCTTCTTTGAATGCGCCTTTTCCTGAGATCTGATATTCACCTTGGACGAGCTCTTGGAGGAGTTTGTCAAGGGTTTTATTGGGGATGTCAGCCCAGCGTTTTGGCTCATCAATACCGATCGCACTTGTCAAACGTTCCCATAGGCGACGCGGAATCGGAAACGGACAACTAGAGACCACCAATCGCTGCGACAACTGCGACTTTACCCCCAGCAATTGCTGGCGCAAAACCTCTGGATTGTACTGGGGAAGCCAATTTATTAAGACAGATGTTTGATAATGGCGATCGTGCAAAAATCTCGCACCCCAAGCCGAAAGTTTGAGTACAGCAGGCCCGCTCAAACCCCAATGAGTAATTAGCAAAGGCCCGCTTTGTTCTAATTTAGCTCCCGGCAATTTTACCTTAGCATTAGCAACTGAAACTCCGGCTAAATCTTGAATTCTGCGATCGGAAACATTAAAAGTAAATAGAGAAGGAACAGGCGGTTCCACGGTGTGGCCTAAATCTTTTGCCCACTTGAAACCAGAGGGATTGCTACCAGTAGCTAAAATTAGGCGATCGCACTTTAATTGCTCCCCCGATTTCAACTCTATTTCAAAAGTAGTGGCGCTGTCCTCGCGGCTGTCCTCCGCTGCTGTTAATTTCTTGACTGAAACTACCGCATCACCCGTGCGGATTTGCACGCCAGCATCCTCCGCGGCCCGGATCAAACAGTTAACAATTGTCGCAGAATCGTCTGTAATCGGAAACATTCGCCCGTCTTCTTCTGTTTTCAATGTAACAGAATGATTGGCAAACCATTCGACAGTATCACGAGGTTGAAATCTAGTAAAAGCACCGCGCAGAGCTTTCCCTCCTCTGGGGTAATTCTGCACTAAAATAGCGGGATCAAAACAAGCGTGAGTGGCGTTACAGCGCCCGCCACCAGAGATGCGAACTTTTGCCAGAACTTGCCGGCCAGCTTCTAGTAAAGTGACGCGGGCCTGCGGGTAAGTTTGAGCACAAGTAATTGCACTAAAAAAACCCGCAGCACCGCCGCCTATGACTGTAATTTTGAGCATTCGATCGGACAAATTATTTCTCGCTTATTCTTCTGGTTCAAAATCGGATTTTGTCGCCCCGCAAGTAGGGCAAACCCAATCGTCGGGGATATCTTCAAAGGGAGTACCGGCAGGTATTCCCCCGTCGGGGTCGCCTACTTTCGGGTCGTAGACGTAATTGCAAACCGTACAGACGTATTCTTGCATTTGAAAAATCCACTTTCAATATTGTATGGTCCTGAACGCACAGACTCTACTCGTAGGGTGCTCTTCGGCGCACCTGACTACTGTAAAATCGAAAATCGAAAATTGTACAAGCCTCTAGAACCAAATTTCTAGAGGCTAGATCCGATCTTTTATCAGTTTACCACTTTCGAGCAACTAGACTGCGACTTTTTGCTTAGTCCAAACGCCGTGTTCATCTTCTTCGTACTCTTGATGAATGGCTTCCCAGGCGCTGTGTTCGGCTTGGAGCGAGTCGTTGGTTTCGTCAAAGGCGCTGTTGTAGCGATCGACAAATGTTTTTTGAGCTGGTTGGGACAAGTGCGATCGTACTTCTGGAGACAAGTCGGCAGGGCTGTCGCAGCGGCCTTTGGCTGCGCGCGGTAGCGTCATTTCGTTAATAGCTACTTCTTCGCCACCAGCACTTTCTAACAATAGTTGAAATTCCCCGGTTCTGTCGGCTGGAACTTCTGCCATCACCAGAAATTCCCCGGCTTCGACGCGGGTTTGATAGATGGTTGCTTTGTCTTCCGGCATTCCCAAAGCGACTAAAGCCGAAACTAAACCAGCACCAGCCGAACCTGCGATCGCACCGCTAGCTGCACCCAACAATACAGCACCCAACGGGCCCGCCGATACAACTGCACCGACAAAGGGAATAAACAACACGCCAACACCAGTTAGCAAACCCAAAAAAGAACCGAATAAGGAACCAAAAATTGCCCCACTTCGCAGACCACCTAAAATTACATCTTTTTTAGTCAGAAAGCCAGCAATTTTAGTTTTGGACTGAAAATTTTTTCCCATTACTGAAATGTCGTCGCGGGACACGCCCCGATCGAGTAAACGCCGAATCACACCATCTAATTGTTCTTCTTCTTTAAATACGGCTGACACTGTACGTTCTGCTAAATATGCTTCTGTCATTTTTACACCTTTAGTTTTGGTTGATTAGTTACGGTTTTTAGTATATGATTACAACCTAGGCTGATCGCATCGACCTTGAGATAGAGGTCAATCAGTAGCACTTATATGGGGACTCTATCAAAGGAGTTAAAATTGAATTAACATTATTGTATTGTAACTCAACTTATCAAGGTTAATTAATGCAGCTAGCACCTTTGTTTCCCATCATCCACACCATTTTAAAGTCGGCATTTCCTGGATGTCTGTGGACAGGCAATGTCAACAGTCGAGAAATTGCCCTAACCTTTGACGACGGCCCACACAATCGGCATACTCCTCAACTACTAAAAGCTTTAGACGATTACCAAATACAAGCTAGCTTCTTTTTGCTTGGTTGTTGTGTGGAGAGATACCCAGAAATTACTCAAGAAATTTGCGATCGCGGACACTGGATCGGCCTCCACGGCTATCAGCATAAATCCTTTGTCGGAATGAAACCGCAGGAATTCAAACAAAGTTTAGAAGATACACAAAAAGCAATTTCCAAAGCTAGCAATTTAGACCAAAAATTAATCCGAGATGTGCGACCACCCAACGGCATTTTTACACCTAAAACACTCCAGTTATTAAAACAGTGGGAATATCGTCCTGTGATGTGGAGTGTTGTCCCAGAAGATTGGGTGCGGCCGGGGATTTCGACAGTTGTCAACCGCGTGGTAGATCAAACTGGAAACGGTTCAATTATTGTACTCCATGATGGTGCTTGCGGTGGCGAAGATGTGGCGGCTTCTGTTGCAAAAATTATTCCATTGCTTCTCGATAAAGGTTATAATTTTGTAACAGTCGATCGGCTTTGGCAACAGGGCCGCAATTAACTCACACCAGAATAAGTTTATGAAAAGAACATTGTTGATGGCATATTTATGGAGATGAATTTAAATTCTAAATGAGTATTAGATTTGGTTGGAATACCTGATATTATGTAAACCGGGCGTAAGTTTCGATCGCAAATTCGCACTCTAAAGGAGGCTATTGTATGGTTCGATCGCAAAAATGGCACACTTTCATCGCTTTAGTGGTAGCCTTGGGCATCATCCTCGGAAATTTGGTCTTTCCAGGGCTGAATGCAGGCCCCGCATTTGCTCAAGCTAAATTTAAGGATGTGAAAGACCATTGGGCTCAAGCTTGCATTGAGGACTTAGCAGACAAAAAAATCATCACTGGCTACTATGAAGACGGCAGTTTTCGGTCGAATCGCCCCGTCAGTCGTGCTGAGTTTGCGGCGATGCTTCGCAAGGCTTTTCCAGATGCCAAAAACATCCGCAATCCAATTACTTTTGTAGATATTCCTACCAGTTATTGGGGTTTCAAAGCCATTCGAGAAACTTATCAAACAGGGTTTATGTCCGGTTACAGCGGTAGTATTTTTAACCCAACTTTGAATATTCCGCGCTGGCAAGTTTTGGTAGCTTTAAGCAGCGGATTGAAATATACACCCGCCGGGCCAGCCCTGGAAATTTTGGATGCGACTTTTGAGGATGCGCGGGAAATTCCCGAACTGGCCAGAAATGCGATCGCAGCAGCAGCAGAAAAGCAACTTGTAGTCAATTATCCCGCAGTCAAACAACTAGAACCCACACGTAATGCTAGTCGCGCCGAAGTAGCAACTTTCCTGTGTCAAGCAATTGCTAAACCGGGACAAACAGCTCTAGTTCCTTCCCAATATATCGCGCAAGTTCCGTCAGATATCGGGCCGCCGAGAACCACAGAAACTTCGGAATCCGAGAAAGTCCGGGCAGAAATTTCCTTTGTGAAGGAAGAGGAAAACGGTAAAAATATTCGGATTAAAATTATCCGAGATGGTCAAGTTTTATTACAAGAACCAGTGCTAGTTCCGACTCGTTCTCTAGTGGACAACCCGGACAAAAAAGCCAGCGAGGAAGTTTCGGAAGGGCGTTTGTTATCGCTGCGAGTCCGCGATTTGGATGGAGACAAAGAACCGGAAGTGCTCGCAGATTTAGTGTCAACAAAAAGTGGTGTCCGCTGCTGCAATTATTCGTTTATTTATCGCTACGAACCTGCGACCAAGAAATATACTCACATCAAGCATTTTTGGGGCAATGTGAGTTACGAGATTGTCGATTACGGCAAAAATGATCTCCCGGAATTCAAGAGCTTAGACGGGCGATTTGCCGAGGCTTTTACGAATTATGCTGATTCTCGATTGCCAGTGCAAATTTGGCAGTATCGCCAAGGTAAAATGCAGGATGTAACTAAGCAGTATCCGGTGCAAGTATACACAAATTCCTGTGAACTTTGGCTAGAATCTAACAAGCATTTAAATGAGAATAAAGATGCGAAAGGCGTGTTGGCGGCTTACATGGCGAACCAGTATGTACTGGGACAGCAGGTGGAAAGTTGGCAGTTATTGGAGAGAGTTTATCAAGGGCCCGATCGCACTCAATTCTTTGGAAAGTTGCGGGAGTTTTTGGTAAGTACGGGTTATGCGACTAAGTAGATTTGTGGTTAGTTGAGGTAATTGGTAATTGGTAATGGGGCATTGGGAATTGGGAATTGGGCATCGGGCATCGGGCATCGGGCATCGGGCATCGGGCATCGGGCATCGGAGATTACCAATTACCTATTCCCAATTACCAATCACCAATCACCAATTACCAATTACCAATTACCTATTCCCAATTACCAATCACCAATCACCAATTACCAATTACCAATTATCAATTCCCAATTCCCAATTCCCAATTCCCAATTCCCAATTACCTATTACCAATTCTCAAAAGTAGCGCTAACTCTGCTGATTCAAAAAGCGACTAGCCATCGACATTGTGTCAGTCATATCTACATCGCCGTCTCCATCTGCATCTAAAAACGCATTCAAAACCGAATTTCCGCTTTGGACTGGATTTTGGGTGTTGCTGCCGGTTTGCAACAGATTCAGTACGATCGGCACTAAAACCGGTATCATCGCTTGTACTGTCGAGTTATTCAAGCCGGTTCTTTGAGCGATATCTTGCACTATTTGCGTTAGTTGGCCGCCACCGAATAAACTTTGTACCGCATCGGGATTGGGATCAGTGCCACTAAATTGGTTGACAACTTGTTGAGCTTGTGCATCTCCTGATTGCGATCGCACATCTTGCAAAGCCGATCGCACATATCCGCCCAAAACCGACATCGCCAACTGAGTCGTACCCGCATCCACGCCCTGGTTGCCACTCAATTGCTCTACCGCACCCAGAATGCCACCCAACTGATTGGTGCTTGCTTGTTGGTTAGGATTGCCGATCGCACCTAAAATTTGGTCAAATAGTCCCATAATTCTTGCTCCTTGCTATGATTAGTCAACTATAGAAAATAAAATGTAAAAATCAAAGTATCAAGCCTTTTATTGCCACTTTCGCTCATGTCCTTGCCGCGTCTGTTAACATTGATTGCTACTGTCTGCCTCACCCTGGGGCTGATTATTGGACTCGTGAGTTCCTTAACAGGACTTTACACTCAAGTTGCATGGTCTGCGTCTCCCCTACTGGCTAATTTGCTAATTTTGGCAATACTTGTACTTTTGGGTACGCTAATCTTTGCTATTTTTTACTATTTAAAACTGCTACAAAGCCCTCCAAAAGCTAAAGGAAGACGGGCAATTAAGCCCAAAATTCCTGTTGTTAAAAGTGAAGCAGCTTCCGAAAATTTGAAAGCAATTCGGCAACAAGTCGATCGCATTCAAGATGAAGTAGCACGACAATCATTGCTGTTGAGAGCACGAGAAATAGAAGCTAATATGGCTCGTGGTAGCATTCGGATAGTTGTATTCGGCACCGGTTCTGCGGGCAAAACCTCTGCCGTGAATGCCCTAGTAGGAAGGATGGCGGGACAGGTAGGCGCGCCGATGGGAACTACCGAAGTCGGAGCAACTTATACTCTGAAATTGAAAGGGATCGATCGCGAATTAGCAATTACTGATACCCCAGGCATCTTGGAAGCGGGAGTAGCGGGAACTTACAGAGAGGAGTTGGCAAGACAGTTGGCGGCGAGTGCAGATTTGATATTATTTGTTTTGGATGGCGATTTGCGAAAATCCGAGTATGAACCGCTGCGGAATTTGGCGGAAATTGGCAAAAGGTCGATCGTGGTTTTTAATAAAGTTGACCTTTATCCTGACAGCGACAAAGATGCTATACTCGATCGACTTCGGGAACGAGTTAAGGGTTTGGTAGCAGCAATGGATGTCGTAGCAATTAGCGCCAATCCTCAACAAGTGATGCTAGAAAACGGCACAATTTTTCAACCAGACGTGGATATTATGCCCTTAATTCGGCGCGTTGCTGCGATTTTGCGAGCGGAAGGAGAAGATTTAATTGCTGACAATATTTTGCTGCAATCTCAGCATTTAGGAGACCAAGCTCGTAAATTAATTGACGCGCAAAGGCGCAGGCAAGCTGATAAGGTAGTAGAGCGATTTCAATGGATTAGTGCCGGAGTAATTGCGGTAACGCCTTTGCCAGTTGTGGATTTACTTGCGACAGCAGCAGTTAACGCTCAAATGGTAATAGAAATTAGCAAGATTTATGGTTGTGAATTAAATATCGATCGCGCCAAAGAATTAGCATTTTCCCTAGCAAAAACCCTGGCGAGTTTGGGAATAGTGGAAGGTGTAATTCAAGTAGTATCAAGGGCGCTTCAGTTAAGCGTAGCCGGGTTTGTACTTGGCAAAGCAATTCAAGCAGTCAGCGCCGCTTATTTAACTAGAATTGCCGGGAAAAGTTTTATTGAATATTTTCGCCACGACCAAGATTGGGGCGACGGTGGCATTGCGGAAGTAGTGCAAAGGCAGTTTCAATTAAATCGGAAAGACGAGTTTGTGAAGGCTTTTGTCAAAGATGCGATCGCGCGTGTTGTCGAACCTTTGAATCTTTATCAACAGTCAGCAGAATCAGAACTAGAAATGGCAGCAGAATTAGAATCAGAAATCGAACCGCAACCATTGTATCAGTCGCAGGAATACGAAGATTGGGAAACTTACAGCAACAAGCGAAAGGATGAGTGGTAATGGGGCATGGGGCATTGGGCATTGGTCATGGGGCATGGGGCATGGGGCATGGGGCATTTGGGATCGGACACTGAGCGTAGTCGAAGTGTCGAAAAACCTTCTTCCTTCTTCCTTCTTCCTTCTTCCTTCTTCCTTCTTCCTTCTTCCTTCTTTCTGATAAAATGTATAGTTGACAACAAAAATTAGTATTGTTTGGCGGGGGAAAAACAATGAGCGATCGACCAATCATTCTAGGTATTGTCGGAGACAGCGCAGCAGGCAAAACCACCCTAACCAAGGGAATTGCCCAAGTATTGGGACCAGAAAATGTCACCATTATTTGTACAGATGACTATCACCGGTACGACAGAACGCAGCGGGCAGAAATCGGGCTCACAGCATTGCATCCCGACTGCAATTACCTCGACATCATGCAGCAGCATCTCAGCCTGCTACGCACCGGACAAGCTATTCTCAAACCCATCTACAATCACAGCACAGGTACATTTGACGCGCCGGAATACATCAAGCCAAGCAAATTTGTGATAGTTGAAGGTTTGCTGGGTTATTCAACTCGTGCAATCCGCGATTCTTACGATGTAAAAGTGTATCTTGCACCCCCAGAAAACCTGCGAACAGAGTGGAAAGTGAAGCGCGATATTATGAAGCGTGGCTATACTGAAGAACAGGTATTAGCGGAAATGAAAAAGCGGGAAGGCGATTCGGAAGACTTTATTCGTCCCCAGCGCAAGTTTGCCGATGTTGTAGTTACTTTTTACTTGCCAGAAGAGGACAATGAAGTAAATTTGAGCGTCCGTTTAGTCCTGAGACCAACAATTCCTCACCCTGATTTCACCGAGATTTTAAGCCAAGGTAGCGATAGTTTCAAACCGGCAATTCGCTTAGGACTCGATCGGGATATGGGCAAACCAGTTGATGTCTTGGAAGTAGACTCCCACGCTACTAGCGAACAAGTAAGCGAATTAGAAAAGATTTTGTGCAGCGAAATGCCACATCTGCGAGGCTTTTGTTCTACCGAAGGCAATTCTGAAATTGGTAAACTTGTGGGTACAACTGGCGAAGTTTTGCAAAGTTACCCGCTAGCTTTGACTCAACTATTGATTGCTTATCATATGATAAAGGCAATTCATTTGTATTAGTTAGTAGTTAGTAGTTATTGGTTATTGGTTATTGGTTAGTAGTTATTGGTTAGTAGTTATTGGTTATTGGTTAGTAGTTATTGGTTATTGGTTATTGGTTCCAATTATAACTAACAACTAACAACTAACAACTAACAACTAATAACTAACAACTAATAACTAACAACTAATAACTAACAACTAATAACTAATAACTAATAACTAACAACTAATATATTATTTTTGTCAAAATCGAGCACAAATCCTCGGTGCTCGCAAAGTCGGGTTAGCAGTCGCCAATTGCTGAAATTGCATCGAGACTGGCAATTGACTTTGAGGTGCGGGCAGCATTTCACCTCGGAAGTCCAGGAGGGTGACGAGTAGCAAATAGCCAAGTGCTAATACTATAGAAAATACGCCGGTGATAATAGCAACAATTTTTGAACGTTCCATATTCAGTAAGATTGAAGTATAACTAAATTTAGCTTAACATCAAATACCACCTATTTTGCTTACAAAGATGGAACCTCTTATAGATACGCCAACTCTCACCGAGATGCCGGCCACAGCGCCAGTAGTGGAAACATTCAATCTGGGGAAGTTTTACCGTACCGGCTTCTGGATGAACCAAAAAATTGAATCGCTCAAAAGTTGTACTCTGACTGTCTCTGAGGGCGAAACTTTCGGGCTTTTGGGACAAAATGGAGCGGGGAAAACTACACTACTGAAGACTTTGCTGGGTATTGTGCGGCCAACTTCTGGTAGGGCGCTGTTGTTGGGGAGGCCTTTGGGCGATCGCACCGTGAAGCAACGAATCGGCTATTTGCCAGAAAATCCCTATTTTTACGATTATCTCACAGGCTGGGAATTTTTGCAATTTGCAGCGGGCTTATTTCAAATTCCTGCTGCAATTCAGCGCCAGCGAATTCCGCATTTGTTAGACTTAGTTGGGCTAGCTCAATCGGCGGCAATCAAAAAGCAATTGCGTCAGTATTCTAAGGGTATGCTGCAACGAATTGGCATGGCTCAAGCTTTGATTAATAATCCAGATGTGGTATTTTTAGATGAGCCGATGTCTGGTTTAGATCCGATGGGACGCTATCAGATGCGGGAGATCATTTTATCGCTAAAAAGTCAAGGAAAAACGATTTTCTTTAATTCTCATATACTTTCAGATGTGGAGAAGATTTGCGATCGGGTGGCAATTTTGGCGAGAGGTGAATTAATCTGCATTGGTGCGATCGATGAACTATTGGGTAATACTAAAACTTACCGGGTTGAAGGTAGGGGCGGTCATTTGAATATCCTCAAAAAATGGATACCGGATATGGAAGTTGATGATGATTTGTGGTACGGTCATTTGCAGGGCGATCCGAAGCAGTTTATGTCTAGTCTGAGCGCCACGGGAGGGCAGTTAGTTGGGATGAATTTGGCTAAGCCTAGTTTGGAAGAGTTTTTTATGCAGCAACTGGAAGAAAGAGGGATTTATTCTAGTGGTTGAAATCAATAAAATCGGCGATTGAAACCCGGTGGTTGCAATCAATAAACCCGGCGGTTGAAACCGCGTCTACACAAACTAAGTCCGCCTTCGCGGACTATAGGAACGGGCAAGATGCCCGTTCCACAATACATAAAGTTTTTTTGTGGGTGGGCATATTGTCCGCCCAAACTAAGATATAAAAGGGGTTTTTAAGCTGGAGTTGATAACTTTAATTCCCACGATAGCTCTAATGGCTCGATTTCGATATCTGGAGAAATCTCAATTGCTGAAATTCTGGCATTCTCAATTACTGTATTTCCCATCATTGCATTGTGTACTGCTTCAAACTTAGATTCTGCTTCAGCAATTTCTTCGTAGTGTAAAATTACATGGTAATATTGATTAATTGGCTCTCCAGAAATCGAAGCGATATAGTGTGGGGATTCCCGTCTGTTTAGCTAAATCGTATCAGGGTCAATATTTAATTCTCGCAGTTTTGCGGCCAGGCGATCGGCACGTTGCATCTCTTGTGTGGCACGTTGCGCCTCTTGTTCGGCTCGTTGTGCCTCTTGTGTGGCACGTTGAGTCTCTCTTTGAGCCACCTCTTCCGGGCTGGGAATCAGTTCTCCTTCTGTTGTGAACAAACGCAATTTTTGCTCATGTATTCCCAGATATAAATCCAGTTGCTGACTGAACAAATGTCCTTGGGAATTCGGTTCCAGCGGTTGGTATTCGCCATCCACCAAATGAAACCCAGCAAATTCTAAAGTATACGGATCGAACCAGAAATAATCATGGGTGCGAAACGTATTTTGATAAAGTAGTTTCTTGAAATTTCTGTCAGTTGCCGCTGTTGTTGGCGACAGAATTTCGACAATTACATTCGGATATTTGCCATCTTCTTCCCAAACAGCCCAACTTTTCCGAGCTTTTCGTTCGGTTCCCAAAACTACAAAAAAGTCTGGGCCTCGGTACAATTCAGATTTGAGCTGGCGGGGACTGTAGTAGATGGTAAGATTGCCGACGGCATAGAAGTCATTTCTGTCTTGCCACAGCCATTCTAGGCATTGTAGCAGCAGGATTATTTGTCGAAGATGAAGTTCGGTTTCCACGGGAGGTTCGTCACTATATAAGTCACCTGGGGGAAAGATAACATTTTGTTGGATGTCTTGGGAAGGGGCTAGTTCTTGAACTGCTGTCATGGCTCTTGGGTTGGGGTTAAGAGGCTTTGTGGTTATTGTAGCGCTGTAGTGCGATCGCTATTGATAATTTTAACATTAAAGACGTTGTTTTGGGAGGAGATGGTAACGATCTAATTTTTGGCGGTAAGGGTGATGATTCTCTGGGCGGTGATGCTGGCGATGACAGCATTTTCGGTCAGTTGGGTAATGATTACTTACTCGGTGGCACTGGCAATGATGCTGTCAAAGGCGGAGAAGGTAAAGACCGTTTCTTGTTGGGAGATAGTGATAAAAGCTACTACTCTGGTGATGGTAATGCTGTAATTAGTGACTTTAATTCTGTGGATGATGCGATCGTCCTTTCGGGAGTTAAGACTAATTATTCGCTGTCGGTTTCGGGGAATGTGACTAGCATTTTCCTGAAAAAAGCTGGTCAATCTGACGATCTAATTGCGACTGTGCAAGGGGTGACTGACTTAAATCTCGATCGCCCTTATTTCACTTTCATTTAGGAATTGGGGAATAGGGCATCGGGCATCGGGAATTGGTAATGCCCAATGCCCAATGCCCAATGCCCAATGCCCAATGCCCAATGCCCAATGCCCAATTCCCAATGCCCAATTCCCTATTCCCAATTCCCTATTCCCTATTCCCTTCAAACTTGCTAATATCTTAAAGGCGATCGCGACAGCACGACAAAAGGGAAAACATCTATGAAAAGCCTGTGGAACGACATCGAGGCACAACAATATCCCAATGACTTAGCCTTGCGGGTTTACACCTCCCGCCTGCTGGGACGGGAACCGGCGTTAGTCCTACATGGTGGCGGCAATACCTCCGTCAAAATCCGCGAAACTAACATCGTTGGCGAAGCAGAAGATATCCTCTACGTCAAAGGTAGCGGCTGGGATCTCGCCACCATCGAAGCCGCCGGATTCTCTCCTGTCCGCATTCCCCACCTGCTGAAACTGGCGCAACGGTCATCCCTCTCCGACCCCCAGATGGTCAACGAACTGAAAACGCAGATGACTCGCGCCAGTGCCCCTTCTCCCTCCGTCGAAACGATCCTTCACGCTACACTGCCTTATAAATATGTAGACCACACCCACGCCGATGCCGTCATTACGATTACGAATACCGCGAATGGATTCGATCGCATTCACGAGATTTACGGCGACAGTTTGGTGGTGATTCCCTACGTGATGCCGGGATTCGATCTTGCCCGATTGTGTGCCCAAAAGTTTGTCACCGATGCAACCGAAAAAACCGTCGGGATGGTGTTAATGAATCACGGGTTATTCTCCTTTGGGGAAACGGCCCGCGAATCCTACGAAAGGACGATCGAATTAGTTTCCCTCGCAGAAGATTACCTCCGCAAACACGGTGCTAGCAATCCCCCCTCCGCCCAAGCAACAGCAACACCAGAAGACAAACCCCTGCGCCACAGCCTCGCCCAACTCCGCCACCAACTCTCCCAATCCGCCGGATTTCCCATCATTCTGGCAACCCATCGCCATCCCAAAACCCTTGCTTATGCCCGCCGCGACGACATCAGCACGATTTCCCAACAGGGGCCGCTAACCCCGGATCACGTCATTCGCACCAAGCGCATTCCGATGCTGGGACGGGATGTAGAGGCGTATATTGCAGCCTATAAAGCCTATTTCCAAGCCCATGCTGCTGCCAATCTCACCATGCTAGACCCCGTACCAAGAGTGATTCTTGACCCGGATTTCGGGATGTGTACGGTGAGTCAGACGGTGAAACAGGCGCAGATTGTCGCGGATATTTACGATCGCACCATTGATGCGATCGAATCGGCAACCCTCCTCGGCGGCTACCAAGCCCTGTCACCCAAAGATATCTTCGCCGTCGAATACTGGGATTTGGAACAAGCCAAGCTGCGTCAAGGAGGCAAACCGCCCGCATTTACTGGAGAAGTGGCGTTAGTCACCGGTGCGGCATCAGGAATTGGTAAAGCCTGCGTCGATTCGCTGTTAAAACGTGGCGCGGCGGTGGTGGGGTTGGATATTAACCCGCAGATTGAAAGTCTGTATTCCCGTGCCGATTTTTGCGGGATTACCTGCAATGTCACCGATGAATCAGCGATTATGGCAGCGTTAGAAAGGGCTATTCAGAAATTTGGCGGTTTGGATATCCTCGTGCTCAACGCCGGGATTTTCCCCGCAAGTCGATCGATTTCCCAACTTGGTAGCGACGAATGGCGCAAAGTCATGTCGATTAACCTGGATGCCAATCTGGTGTTGATGCGGGAATGTCACCCCTTCCTCAAACTCGCGCCCAAAGGCGGTCGCGTCGTTGTTATCGGGTCGAAAAATGTCCCCGCGCCGGGGCCGGGTGCGGCGGCCTATTCTGCGTCTAAAGCAGCGCTAAATCAACTGGTGCGCGTGGCTGCATTGGAATGGGGGGGCGATCGTATCCGCATTAATTCTCTTCATCCAAATGCGGTTTTCGATACAGGAGTTTGGACTGATGAAGTGCTAGAATCTCGCGCCAAACATTATGGTTTAACAGTGGAAGAATACAAGACTAATAATGTGTTGAAAGTGGAAGTAACGAGTCATTCTGTGGCGGAATTGGCGGCGGAACTGTGCGGCGATTTGTTTGCCAATACCACGGCGGCACAAATTCCGGTGGATGGGGGGAACGATCGAGTGATTTGATAGTCGATTACTCCAAAATAAAATACGATTCTGCCATCGCAATAGTGAAGTAAGCGACAAGAAACTTCGCTGAACCAGCGAGTTTCTATATCGGCACTGGTTTCTCCTCTGATATCAATTCCGTTAGTATCGGAATAGTAAATTCGAGTGAACAGTCAACCCAACGACTGCGTTTATCCTGAGCCCTTCGGCGTAGTTTATCCTGAGCGTAGTCGAAGGGCTCAGGATAAACGCAGTCGTTGGGCTCAGGGCGGCGCAGTCAACAGTCAACATCATTCCGGTGCAACCGGAAATGATATGATTCCTAAATTGTAGTAGGTAATATCGTGTCCTTGCCCGCCAGTTGCCGCGCAAATTCGCGCTGTCCAAATGACTAATGACTAATGACTAATGACTAATGACTTCTTCATTTAGTTTTTGCCGGTGACGGACAATCCTTCTACAATTACAGACGGTGTATGGCAAGAACCGTTCCACTCTACATCTCCTCCTAATTCTACCAATTGTTTGAGGGTGCTGTAGACGTTGCCGGCAACCATTGTATCTTTGATTCGCCCAACTATTTGACCTTTTTTGACGCGGTAGCCTAGATCGACATTAATCGAAAAGTCGCCAGAAATTCCGGCTGTTCCACCGAGCATTTGATCGATGACAATTCCGTCGTCTAATTGGGCAATTAAATCGTTTAGCGATCGCACTCCTGGTTTAATCAAAACATTGAACAAACTCGGTGTGGGATAACTGCCCAAACCGGGGCGAAATCCGTTGCCGGTGGTGCCACTGCCTAATGCTCGACCGGTGGTGCGATCGGTATAAAATAGCTGCAATACTCCATTGTTGATGAATGTGATCGATCGCGTGGGAGTACCTTCGTCGTCAAAGGGACAGCTATAGGGCCCGATATCCGGCTGTTGGGAGAGGGTAACTAGGGGTGATGTGACTTGTTCTCCTAATCGATCGCTCCAAGGTGAGGCGCCTTCGAGTACCTGTTTGCCGTTCAAAGCTGCACACACAGTGCCCCACAGCAAATCAGCGGCTTTGGCTGTGAACAAAACTGGTACGCGCCCTGTGACTGGTGCTACATTGTTTTTCGCCCATTCTAACCGCTGCAAAATTCGCTGGGTGATGGTGTTGATATCGAGGGTGCTGCGTTCGGTTTCGCCTTCCCAAATATTCAAAAAGTCTTCTCCCCGCACTAATTCTGCTGACAAATAACCGCTGAGGGTGGTGTCGGTGTGGCTACAATCCAAGCCTCTACTGTTCAGCAAACGGGTGCTTTCTATTTCGCAGTCAAATTCGGCGGTGCAGAGGCTTTCTGGATAGGCTGCGCGAATTGTGGCGATCGCACTTTTCCCCCATTCTACTAGCTGTTCGACTGGGATCGAGTGTCCGAGATCGGGATAGACTATTTTGTTACTGCTACCGAGTTCGATGATTTCGGGTTCGTTGAGTTGGGAGAGGGCGATCGCGCGATCGACCAAAATCTGCGGTTCCACAGGCCCGTAAGCCACCGCCAAACCAGGTCGCCCATCCCTCCACAGCCGTAGGGCAATGCCTTCTGCTTGAGCTGTTTCTAGCTGTTTGAGACGGTTTGCTTCAAAAAAGACTGGCCGCGAAAACGATTGCGACTCCAATACCTCAGCAGCTTCGGCACCTGCTTTGGTGGCTAATTCTAGCAGTTGTTCTGCTGATTGGTGATTGGTCATGTTATTGGTTATTCGTTATTGGTTATTCGTTATTGGTTATTCGTTATTCGTTATTCGTTGTTAGTTATTAGTTATTAGTTATTAGTTATTGGTTGTTAGTTATTAGTTATTAGTTATTAGAAGTCACAACCCATAATCTATAAATAACCAATAACAACTAACCAATAACAACTAACCAATAACAACATTGGTTATTCGTTATTAGTTATCACAACCCATAATCTATAAATAACCAATAACAACTAACCAATAACAACTAACCAATAACAACTAACCAATAACAACTAACCAATAACAACTAAATATTGAATTCATGCAGCAGCCAAAATCCTGCGAAAGATTCCGATTCAGGATTCGACTGAATTGCTAAAAAATGTACTTGTTTTGCTTGCTGTTTCGCAGCCTCAAATTTTTTACATTCTGCTTCTGTTGCGGAGTCTCTGAGATTAGCTAAAATCCAGCGATCGTTAGCTCCGGTATCCAATACGAGCCTAGCGGGAGCAATAGGGGAGCCGGAGTCAAATTTCAGAAAAGCTAACTCTAAACCCGACATCCAACCGGCGAGGGCAGTTGCTCTCGACGAAAATATAATCAGTCCCGGAATTTGCGTTTCTGGGCCGAGGCCTGTCATCGGCAGCCCAAAAGCTTCGCCAAATCCGATGTCCCACTCGGACATTTCATCAAAAGCGGCGATCGGCAAACTCACAAATGCCCATTTTTCGCCAATTAAAGCGTCCGGCAACGCAACTGGCGTTTCGGGTACAAATTGCACTGAAGGGTTGACAGTGGCTTGATAACCTTCTTGTGCGGGGTAATACGATCGCATCCGTTCCTCTAACCACAGGTTGAGGGCAAGGGTACGGCGACTCGATGATACCGGAATGTCCAAATCCTCGCAGGCTTTGGTAATCATGTTGGCCATTTGACGACGGAAAAAGCGAATTTTTTCGGGTGGTTTGGGTGCAGAGGCGATCGCATCTTTAATTGCACCAGCCAGCCATAGGGAATTCACCGTTGAACTGGGGCAGAACTGTGAGTAGCGAAACAGAGATTCTGCATTATCGCCCACATTCAGCGGACTTTCGCAAATTAACACTTCCCATTTTTTTTTCTGTCGCTCGTCTACGATCGGACGACTGTAAAAATCGAGTTCCCAAATAGTTGTCATGCCGCGCTGTTAAAATTAATGCTTCCTAATATTACCGGACAGCGGGATAGAAATAATAGATAATTAAAGCCGATCGCCTTTACTCAAAAACCAACAAATCGAAATTCCATGACTAAGCTCAGCGTCAACATCAATAGAATCGCTCTCCTGAGAAACTCTCGAAATATCGGCATCCCCAGCGTTACCGAAGCCGCAAAAACCGCAATTGCTGCTGGAGCTCATGGGATTACAGTCCATCCCCGTCCCGACGAAAGGCACATCAAAGTCTCGGATGTTTACGAATTAGCAAAAATGCTAACCGTAGAGTTCAACATCGAAGGTAATCCTTTTCAACATCCATTTATGGATATAGTTTGCGATGTCAAACCAGCTCAGTGTACTCTAGTTCCTGACGCTCCCGATGTTCTAACATCTGATAGCGGTTGGGATATTCCCGAAAATCGCGATCGGCTTCTACCAGTTATTCAAAAACTCAAAGATAACGGTATCAGAGTCAGTCTGTTTATGGATGCAGATCCGGCTCTCATGCCCTTAGCAAAAGAAGTGGGAGCCGATCGCGTAGAGTTGTACACAGAACCCTACGCCACAGCATTTCGTGAAGGCAAAGTAGAATCAGTTTTTGAACAATATGTGTTAGCAGCTTCTTCAGCTCAAGATGTTGGTTTGGGAGTGAATGCTGGACATGATTTAAACTTGCAAAACTTAGCCAAATTTTGCTCTATTCCTAATATCCTAGAAGTATCGATCGGTCATGCTTTAATTGCTGAGGCGCTAGAAATGGGCTTATCTGAGACGGTGCGATCGTACTTAAAAATCCTCTCAAATGTCTAGGCGCAATTCACCGTAACGGGCGGGTTCTCCGGCCCACCCCACCAGAAAACTAACTCTTTGTGGAACGGGCATCTTGCCCGTTATTGAGAATGATGGAACGTTTGAATCAGAAACAAGCTGTTTGAGGGGAGTCAACGCTGAGGAATGACGCACCCTACTAGGGGTTTTTGATTGCCCTGTTTTTCGTGTTGACAAGGAGTATACTGATATTTGCCGAAATGTTCCTGTCGCCCGATCGCGATCGTAGCATTTCATCCGGTATTAACAGGAAGCAGAAGTAACAATATACAACTCACTACCTTGAGAAACGCCCGATGAAAAAACTAATTTTACTGACTGGAATGCTACTAATGATGATGGCAAAAACAGCATTTGCCACCCCCGTAGCTCCCAAAAATGAAGCAATCGACCAAATATCACCCCCCCAAATTGAAAAACTAATTAACAAATCCATCACTAAACAACCCACCAATGATATCGTAGCCACAAAAATTGAAACAATCGATACTGTAGCAACCTCGGAAATTCCAGCAACCATTAACAAACCCACCAATAGCGCAGCCCCACAACTTGAACCAATCAAGTCGATGTCAACCTCGGAAATTCGAGAGACAATTAAGCAGTCCACTACCTATATTTTTGAAGGCATCAAAGGACGAGAACTCACACTTTCTTTGTGGGCTGGACAACTGAGCGCCGAACTCTACACTCCCAGTGGCGAAAACATGGGAGTGATTGACAAAAGAGATAATCAATGGGTAGGCAAGTTACCGGAGTCAGGCATTTACCGAGTGCGAGTTGTCCCGAAAGGTGAAACAAGTAGTTTTGTATTAGAACGGGATTTTAACGCCAAATGGACTTATCGGCCCGATCGCATAATTCCGATCGCATTCGGCGAAACAGAAGGTAGAATTAAACTGAAAATGTCCGGCTACCAAGTCCAGCCTCTGACCATTCAGGGTAAGCGGGGACAGACGATGACAGTCACTGCTAGCAACAAAAATGTAGATGTGGCGATCGAATCTCCGTCAGGAACACTCCTCGATCAAGGGGAAGGTCAAACTTTCGCTCAACTGCCAGAATCGGGAGTTTACCGAATTCTCGTAGTTGCCAACAGACCAATCAAGCCATCAATCAAAGTTTCTCTACAATAGATTTCGTGGAACAGGCATCCTGCCTGTTCATATTACATTTTCGCCAGAAACAGGCAAGATGCCTGTTCCACAAACAGTGAATTTTTTTGTGGAACAGGCATCTTGCCTGTTCATAAAAATTCTGCCTGATGTCAAATAAAATCAACCTTGAATCAACGCTTCAAAACGTTCTTGTTTCCTCAACCCTCTCAAATCCGAGTCAGTTAAAGCGAGCTCTCGGTAAAAATTAGGCATAAACTCCACAGCCCGTTGCAAATTATCAAGTGCCAAATCTGCAAAGCCCAGCAACGCATAACAACAAGCTTGATTGTAAAAAGCATTAGCAAAAGCAGGTTGTAGTCTCAAAACCTTGGAGTAGCAAGCAATCGCCTCCGAGTAGTTGCCAGAAAGCCCCAATTTCACACCCCGGTTGTACCACATCAAATAATCCTGAGATTGGCACTGAAATATCGGAATTAATTTTGCTTTACTCTGACTCAAATCAACTAATTTCTGCAAAGCAACCCTTCCCACGCCAACAGCTTCTCGCCCGCCAGTTTCGCAAGCAAGCGATCGATTAAAACTAGCAATCGCCTGTCTGTGAAGCTGCATAGAGTTCGCAGCTAGACCGCGATTATACCAAGCCTTCGCATCATCTGGGTTAAACTCGATCGCCCTGTCAAAACTGTTGAGCGCCAGATAGTAAAGCCTGAGTTCCAAAAGAGCATTACCCCGGTTGTACCACGTCCAATGAGCATCCGGCTGTAGATTTAAAGAACGATCGAAACTCAAAACCGCCTTATAGTAAAGCCCCATATCAATCAGCAAAAGTCCCCGGTTGTGCCAAATATTGGCGGCACAAGGATTGAACTCGATCGCCCTATCAAAACTATTGAGAGCATCCAAAGGGCGGCCCAACTTTCCTAATGCGATCGCGCGATTGTGCCAGCCAAAGCTCGCATTCGGCTGTAAACCCAGAGCCTCGTCAAAACTCCTGAGCGCCTCCTCGTGCCGTTCTAAATTCCCCAAAGCCATGCCCTGCCCGAACCAAGCCTTATAATGACCCGGTTGCAAGTTGAGAGCTGTGTCAAAGTTGGCAAGGGCAGCATCATTGTCTTGAGCTTCGAGCTGACGTGAACCCAGATGATAGTACCAAGCAGCTTCCAAGTTTTGAATTAAGTTCATAAATTAATTTCGGGAGTGTGAAAAATCCCATCTTTTAAGTGGGGAGGAAACACGATATGGCGAATTAATTCGCCGTCAACTATACACCACGAACCGTGAGAATTCAACTAACAACAACCGCCGTTTTAGCATTTTCGCTCAACAGCAAATTGCCTCTCGAATCAATACTAAAATCTTGCCCAAGCAAAAAACCCTTACCCATCAAACGCTTGCAAACAACCAGCGAAGTAATTCGGCGAATTTCTTCCATCACATCAGCCGGAATCAAATAACTTACACTCCAAACCACAGATTCGCAGTCCGACCAAATTAAACGTTCAATACTGACAATCATCACAGCAGCTACACTTTCAACAGGCAGCCGCCCTCTGAGATGCCCAATCAAATCTTTACCAATTAGACTATTGCGAGTCATCATCGCCCTAGCCATCTTCCCAATTTCTTGTTCGAGTTCCAAATGATTCATGCTTGGCACTGGCTGTTAGGTTTTTAAAGCACTACTAAGAGTAAAAACAGTAGTTGCTACCAGACTCTGCCATAGCTTAGCTAACCTAGGCTCTACTGTAACTCCTGTTAACAAAGTATACCTAAAGAAAGATGAAAAATGTATCTAAAGATAGATACTAAAATTTATTTTCTCGGTGTAAATAGAACGGCGAATTCCTAGAAGAGTTACTGGCAGCAGCGAATGAGCGCATTTTTGCCTGCCGCAGCCCAGAGACCGGATTTATGTCACCGACACGCTTGGGTTGAAAACGCGATCGTCACCTCCGATCCGGCGATCGTGGGTTGAGCCATAATTAATCAACTTTCTGCAAGAATCGTTAGCTGGTAAGATCGGCGGTTACTTAGTAAGGGAGTTGATGAGTGAGGGGATATCTTTTTCAACCGCATCATCCTGCGGTTAGAACAGTTGTCAAGAGACTACACCTAATTGGTTGCTTGCTGAGCGCCGTTTTTTGTTGCTGGCTGTCTCAAACTTTGCCAGTTCATGCGGAGGCTGTTACATCTCCAAAAACTTGTCAAATTGGAGTTTACTTGACATCCTTGCGAGATTTTAATCCAGCAGAGAACTCGTTTGCTGCCAACTTCTGGGTCTGGAGCGTTTGTCCTTTTGAGACTCCAAAACCTTTGGAAAACCTGAAGGTTGTCAATAGCAAGGAAGTTAACAAGAATTACACCACTTTTTCCCGAAGCGAAAATCTGTCGGATACATTTAAGGCAAGTAAAAACGTATTCTGGTCTGAAGAGGAGATTAGCGCAACTTTATATCACAACTGGGACACAAAAAATTATCCATTCGATCGCCATGTATTGCAAATTCCCCTTGAGGAAACAAAGTTAGATGCTTCCAGCTTCGTTCACGCCCCAGATTTTGCGAACACAGGTTATCCGAAAGATATGGATTTGGAAGGTTGGAAAATTAGAGATTTTAGGATTGCTCAAGAGAATTTCCCTTATAGAACAAGCTTTGGTAGTCCGGGAATCAAAAGAGAAATAAATTACCGCTCGCGCTTAGTTATTTCAATTACCATCAACCGCGAGAGTAAAGTGAGCTTCTTTAAACTTGCGATCGGAGTTTATGCGGCTGTTGCACTCTCAATAATGACCTTGCTGCTGGATGAAGATTTTGGCGATCGAATGGGCATCTTTGTGGGTACTTTGTTTGCAGTTATAGTGAATCTGCAAGCAGCGACATCAGATTTGGGTAGTACCAATTCTGTCACCCTGATTGATTTCATCCACATGATCGCCATCATTTACATCTTCATATCAGCAATTCTGCTGGGGCGGGTTCATTCGTTGTTCTGAATATTGTTGTCATCTCCTATGCGGCGATTGTGGGTTGAGCCACAATTAATCAACTTTCTGCAAGAATCGTTAGCTGGTAAGATCGGCAGTTATATCGTTGACCGTTGCATCGGAATAGTAAATTAGAGTTAACAGTTAACTGTTAACAGTTAACCGTCAACTGTCAACTGTTAACTGTCAACTGTCATTCCGGTGTAACCGGAATTGATATTACTTAGTAAGGGAGTTAATGAGTGAGGGGATATCTTTTTCAACCGCATCATCCTGCGGTTAGAGCAGTTGTCAAGAGACTACACCTAATTGGTTGCTTGCTGAGCGCCGTTTTTTGCTGCTGGCTGTCTCAAACTTTGCCAGTTCATGCGGAGGCTGTGACATCTCCAAAAACTTGTCAAATTGGAGTTTATTTGACATCCTTGCGAGATTTTAATCTAGCAGAGAAGTCCTTTGCAGCCAACTTCAGAGTCTGGAGCGTTTGTCCTTTTGAGACTCCAAAACCTTTGGAAAGCCTGAAGGTGATCAATAGCAAGGAAGTTAGCAAGAATTACACCAGTTTTTCCCGAAGCGAAAATCTGTCGGATACATTTAAGGCAAGTAAAAACCTATTCTGGTCAGAACAGGAGATGAGCACAACTATCTATCACAACTGGGACATAAAAAATTATCCATTCGATCGCCATGTATTGCAAATTCCCCTTGAGGAAACACAGTTAGATGCTTCCATCTTCGTTCACTCGCCAGATTTTGCTAAGACAGGTTATCCGAAATATCTGAACTTGGAAGGTTGGGAAATTAGAGATTTTAGGATTGCTCAAGAGAATTTCCCTTATAGAACAAGCTTTGGTAGTCCGGGAATCAAAAGAGAACTAAATTACCGCTCGCGCTTAGTTATTTCAATTACCATCAACCGCAACAGTAAAACTAGCTTCTTTAAACTTGCGATCGGAGTTTATGCGGCTGTTGCACTCTCAATAATGGCCTTGTTGCTGGATGAATATTTTGGCGCTCGAATGGGCTTATTTGTGGGTACTTTGTTTGCCGTTATAGTGAATATGCAATCAGCGACATCAGATTTGGGTAGTACCAATTCTGTCACCCTGATTGATTTCATCCACATGATCGCCATCATTTACATCTTCATATCAGCAATTCTGCTGGTGGCTCATTCGTTGTTCTGAATATTGTTGTCATCTCCTATGCGGCGATTGTGGGTTAGATCAAAACGCCAGTGCTGAAAAGATTACGAAATAATTTAGTTCTGGCTCATTTGGTTATTCTGTGCTAACATTGAACCAGTTTTTAGTCTAAAAATATTCAGTCAACCCTAATAAAAACTGATCGTTACAAGTGCTAATTCTACTCTTCTACGCTGGGAATGACCTCTACGCGATCGACAGTTCGTACATTGTTGAGGTAATTCCACGAGTCAGTCTCAGAAAGGTGCAGCACGTACCAGAATACGTGGCTGGTTTGTTTAACTACCGGGGAGTTGTCTTGCCAGTGATCGATTTGAGTCATTTGATTCAAGGAACCCCCTGTAAATCGCACCTCAGTACCCGGATCATGATCGTCAAATATCCCCGCCCAAACGAATCGCTACAATATGTAGGGTTGATGGCAGAGCGGGTGACGGAGACTCTAAGTATATCAAACACAGATATTAGGGATTCCAGCATTCGGGTTGAAGAAGCACCCTACTTAAGTGGCACAATTGTTGATGAAAAACGAATTATTCAATGTGTTCAGCTTGAGCTAATTTTCAGCGATGAGCGACATAATTACTTGCTGATGGGTGAAGAAACTTAATCAAAAGGAGTGCCGATCAAAATGTTATAAAAAATGAGAAAAATTCAGCTTTGAATGGAATCCGATCCAATTTAATTCCCGTACCAGTATTAATTTATCACCCCCCCAAACTTACCATGTTGAACAATATCACTACCCGCATCATACTGGGCTTCTCAGTTCCGATTCTGTTCCTGATTGTGCTCGGCAACACGCTGTTTGCGGGCATTGACCAATTAGTCAAATTGCAGTTAAACTCAAAGGAAGTCGCTGCAAATATCAATAATATAGATGCCTATGCTTATGATGTCACTAGGATTATCGCCAGTATCCGAGGATATGCTCTTTATCCGAAGGATCAATACTATCGTGGGACTTATACTAACGCGCGAGAAAGTATGCTTCTGAACAAGCAGGAATTGGCAAAGGTTGTCGATACTGATGCACGAGAAGCAGTCAGCGCACTGATCGAGATTGGCGATGAATACGATCGCGTTGCAGCAGGTGTTTATCCGCTAGTCGATGCCAATAAGCTGGATGAGGCGAAACGAGAAATTTCAATTCCCCGTGTTGCCAAACTTAATGAAGCCAGCATTCGGTTACATAAAATTCTTGAAGCCCGACTGAGTGCGAATTTAGTGGAAGCCGAGAAAGCCAAGAATTTTGAGGCTACAGTGATCGTTTGGGGAACGCTGTTGAGTATGGCGGCAACGGTAGCGAGCGCCTTATGGGTGGCGGCCCTTGCTGTACCCATCCGACGAGAGCTTCCAAGGGTGGTGCTTGCAGCAGAGAAGATTGCTGATGGAGATTTACAGCAAACAATTGAGATTAACAACGATGGTAGCGAAGTTGGCAAGTTGATGACAGCGTTTCACTATATGTCCAAAAAGCTGAATGCGCTGATTCTCCAGATGCAAAAGTCTGGAATACAAATCAGCACTTCCGCAACTCAGATTGCAGCAGCCGGTAAAGAGTTAGAAGCTACCGTTACAGAGCAGCTAGCTTCAACAAATGAAGTGAGTGCAACCTCGCAGCAGATTGCCGCCACCTCCAAAGAACTGGTGAGAGTGATGGAGCAGGTTGGGCTGATGGCACAGTCTACAGCAACTGCTGCGGGTGCTAGCCAATCTGACCTGAATCGAATGGAAACGGTAATGCGCCAACTTTCGTCTGCAACCACCTCTATCTCAACCAAACTTGGGGTGATGAATGAAAAGGCAAACAACATTAACAGTGTTGTGACGACAATTAACAAGGTTGCTGACCAGACTAACCTACTGTCGCTCAATGCGGCGATCGAGGCAGAAAAAGCTGGAGAATACGGGGCGGGGTTTGCGGTTGTAGCACGGGAGATCCGTCGATTGGCTGACCAAACCGCCGTCGCCACTCTGGAAATTGCTCAGATGATCAAGGAGATGCAGTCGGCAGTTTCTACGGGCGTAATGGAAATGGATAAGTTTAGTAAATCTGTGGTTGATAGCGTTGCGGATGTCAGCAAGATTAGCGATCAGGTTGCTCAGGTCATTCAGCAGGTGCAAGGATTGACCCCACGCTTTGAGCGGGTGAGCCAGAGCATTGAGGAGCAATCGATGGGAGCACAACAGATTAGTGAGGCGATGGGGCACCTGAGTCAAGCATCTCAGCAGACGGTGGACTCTTTACGGGAGACGAACAGTGCTGTAGTGCAGCTTGATGAGGCGGCAAATGGATTGCGATCGGAAATTGCCCGATTCAAAACCGCTTAGGCTTAAATATGATGGTACTATCTGCGATCGCGAAATTACTGAGCCAAACTATAGGCTTAGACCCCGATACAATTGGCAACCAGCGGATTGCCAGAGCTGCCGAGACTCGTCGAGTCGGCTGTAAATTGCCTGACATTGAGAGCTATTGGGCGCGGTTACAAACCTCCGCTTCAGAATTAGAGGAGCTGATCGAACTACTGATCGTGCCAGAAACTTGGTTTTTTCGAGATGGCAAACCGTTTGATTACCTGAAAACCTATGTCACCTCAGAATGGCTGAATCAGCCAAACGGTTCGACACTTCGACTTCGCTCTGTTACCACGGAGTTTATCCTGAGTCCTGAGCTATGCGTTGGATCTGAAGGACTCACCGACCACCGCAAGACGCTCAAACTGTTGAGTGTTCCATCCTCTACTGGCGAAGAACCTTACTCAATGGCGATCGCCCTACTAGAAGCGGGTCTGCTTCCGAAACAGTTCGCGATCGATGCGATCGACATTAGTCAGCGATCGCTGGCAAAGGCAAGGCGCGGATTATACACCAAAAACTCCTTTCGTGGCGATGCTTGGACGGGGCGATCGCGCTACTTTCAGCAAACGGCAGAGGGTTACGAACTATGCCAGCTCGTTAAGGGACTCGTCAATTTTCAGCAGGGGAATGTAATGACCTCCCTGGCGATCGCTCCAAAGCAATACGACATCATCTTCTGCCGCAACTTACTGATCTACCTAAAATCAGAAGTTTGCTCACAGGTATTATCCGCGCTCGATCGCCTACTTATCCCAGGAGGGTTACTGTTTGTTGGAGCGTCTGAAACGGGAAACGTCCCAGACAATTACACCTCGATCCGTCAGCCTTTCACGTTTGCTTATCAAAAGTCGAAACCATCCCTTGCACAACTGGCACCCCTCAATATTACTCAACGGTTGGACACTTCGACTTCGCTCAGTGACCACGGAGTTGATCCTGAGTGCTTCGGAAGGACTCACCGACCACTGGGACAGGTGCCATCTCAACTAATAACTCCTCAAACCATTGCCAAGCAATATGAAGGAGTGAAAAATTACTCTGCGCGAGACACTCAGCAAATCAAAGCATCCGATCCATCTGCAAGTTCAAAGGATTTAACTCCTGAACCAACATCGTCTCTTGATTTACAAAAGGTGAGAAAGTTAGCGGATGACGGGCGAGATGTAGAAGCGATCGCGCTTTGTAAGTCGTATCTTGTTCATCATCCAACGAGTGCGGCTGCCTACACTCTCTTGGGAGAGCTATATCAGACCCAGCAGAATCCCGAAGCAGAGCGATGTTTTCAACGTGCTATATACTTGGAGCCAACCTGTTATGAAGCATTAGTTCACCTCGCCTTATTGAAGGAAAATCAAGGCGATACAGTAGGGGCAAAAATCATTCAGCAGCGAATTCAGCGCTTGCAGCACAATCTCAAAACAGAAGCTTAGAAGGGGAAACCTGAAATGTTCAAAAATCTATCCATGCAGGCACGCCTCATCTTCGCATTCATGTTCATGGGGCTTTTGGTGCTGATTGTCGCAGTGGTAGGTCTGAGTGGCAGTTCTCGCTTGAGTAAGCACATCGACTCCCTAGCCAGCAATAGTGTGCCCAGCATCTCCGCCTTGTGGAAAATCAACGAAGGACAAACCCAGATCGAATCATCAGAACGGGGCTTGCTGGATATCAATCTAAACAAAGATGGGCGACAGGCAGAGATCGATCGCATGGATAACGCCTGGAAGCAAATTCAGGAGGGGTTTGAGCAGTACGAAGCGACTCCTAAGTCTGACGCTGAACAGAAGGTATATAAAGACTTTTTGGATAAGTGGGATGCGTGGAAGAAAGCCCATGAGGAATTTTTGAGACGTAATCTCCAGTTCGAGAGACTGGGAGTTTTCAATCTATTTGAAAATTCAGCGGGGAACGCTGGTTCGGCGATCGCTGCCTACAAAGAGCTTGATAAGCAAGTTCAGGTAAACCGTCAACCCTTCACAGACGCCACCAATAAACTTTTGGAGGTGTTGAAAATGAATCAGGATTTGACAGCGGAAACAGAACGTGTATCGGCGAAAGATGTTTCTCAAGTCGGATTTTGGGCATTTGTGGCAATCATGATCGGTCCGGGAACTGCGCTGTTATTTGGAATTTTCTTTAGCAATACGATCGCCAAACCTCTAGGAGCCAAAATAGCAGGAGTAGTTGACATTGCCCAAAAGATTTCAGCCGGAGACTTAACCAGCCAAATTTCCCTCGCTGACGCCGAAGATGAAGTTGGTCAATTGCAGAATGCCTTTTACACCATGAACAAAGACCTGAATGCCCTAGTCAACCGCATTCAAAAGTCAGGTAATCAAATCACCAGTTCTGCCGACCAAATTACGGCGTCTGGAAGAAACCTGGAAGCAACGGTTTCAGAACAGGTGGCTTCAACGAATGAAGTGAGTGCAACGGCTCATCAAATTGCCGCGACATCAAGGCAATTGGTAACAACAATGGAGCAGGTTGTGGCAATGGCTGAACAGACAACAGTGGCAGCAGGCAATAGTCAAGACAATCTGAACCACATCGATGCTGTGATGCGCCAGTTGCTAGCAGCTACTCAGGTAATTTCCTCCAAGCTGGAAATCATGGACAAACGAGCTAACAATATCAGCAGAGTGGTTACAACCATCACGGTTGTGGCAGATCAAACCAACTTGCTTTCGCTCAATGCAGCACTGGAAGCTGAGAGAGCCGGAGAATACGGTGCGGGCTTTGCGGTTGTGGCGCGGGAAATTCGACGGTTAGCCGATCAGACTGCTGTTGCCACCCTAGAAATTGAGCAGATGATTAAGGAGATGCAATCGGCAGTTTCTACCGGCGTGACAGAGATGGATAAGTTTACGAAGTCTGTAGTTCACAGCGTCGAAGAAGTAGGGAGAATTAGCGAACAAGTTGCCCAAGTCATTCAGCAGGTGCAGGGATTGACCCCACGCTTTGAGCAGGTGAGTCAGAGCGTCGATGAACAATCTCAGGGAGCGCAACAAATTAGCGAAGCGATGGAGCATCTGAGTCAAGCATCTCAGCAGACAGCAGGTTCGTTGCGAGAAACCAATCACGCCTTAGAAGAACTTGACGAAGCTACTCATAGCTTAAAGACAGAGATTGCTCGATTCAAAGTGATGGCTTGACAATGAAACTGTTAGAAAATACATTGATGGGCAAAATGGTAAATAACATAGATTGCTGGCAGCCTTCAAACGGCTACAACTGCGTTTCATATCAATTCCGGTTGCACTCAGACATGATAGAGGAGACGGCAGTGCCGTGTCCCTACAATATTATTTTGGGTAGGGACACGGCACTGCCGTCTCCTAATTTCGGCTAATAATAATTCCGATGCTACCGGATTTGATATCATACCCTGCGGGAAGACCGGGGTTTGCGCGCGACGCGCTATAGAAATTGAAAATTGAGAAATTGAACAATGGAAAGTTATTTAAATACGCTACCGATACCAGACGATTCTGAATTTGACCATCCCACACTGAATGATTGCTGGAATCAGATTGGGGTGATGGGCGATCGCACCTGTGGCGAACTGAAGACGGTTATTCACTGCCGCAACTGCAAGGTTTACTCGGCGGCTGGACGCAGCTTGCTAGAGCGCAATGCTCCACCTGAGTATCTCAAAGAATGGACTGACATCTTGTCAGAAGCTTCCACACAGCAGACAGGAGTGGGAGAAGGGACGCTAGTTCGCGCCACAAATACCCTTTCTATAATCATTTTTCGTCTCGGTAATGAACGGTTAGCATTGCCAGTCAACATCTTGCAAGAAGTGACTCCTCCTTATGCCATTCATAGCGTCCCTCATCGCAGTAACTCTATATTTTTGGGGTTGATCAACATTCGCGGTGAAACGCTGCTCTGTATTTCGCTCAGAGATTTACTCGGTCTTGAGCCTATCGTCGAATCCGCAGATTTCTCCAATACAATTAATCCACAACGGATGATTGTGGCTGGAAAGAATGAAAACAAGTGGGTCTTTCCAGTCGATGAGGTTCATGGAACTTACCGCTTCCATCTCAATGAGTTCAAAGATGCTCCTGTTGTCATTTCCAAAGCATCGGAAGCTTACACCAAAGGGGTCGTGACTTGGCAAGGCAAGCAGATCAACTTTTTGGACTCTGAACTATTCTTTTACACCCTAAGTCACAAGGTTTTTTGACCATGAGCGATGATTCTATGCTGGAGCTATTTCGACAAGAAACTGAGACGCAGGTTGCGATCCTGACTCAGGGACTACTGATCTTGGAAGCTAACCCGCAATCTGATGAGGCACTGGAAGTGCTGATGCGGGGAGCTCACTCGATTAAAGGTGCTGCTCGAATTGTTTCTCTAGATGCCGTCACTAATCTGGCGCACTTGATGGAAGATTGCTTTGTGGCAGCGCAGAACCAGATCATCACGTTAGGTTCAGACCAGATTGATGTGTTACTGCAATGCGTTGATTTGCTTCAAGCGCTTAGTCAGGTAACTGAAGTCGATCTAGTTGAATGGTTGGCCCAAAAAACTGGAGAGTTTGAGAGCTGTTACGGGGCGATTACGGCTCTGCACCTTCCACTACCTCCAAATTTTAGCGATGGTCGATCGACATCCCTGGTTACAGTCGATCAAAACTCAGCGTTGAGCCAAATCCCTAGTCAGGAAATTGCCACGGTCGATCCGATCGCCACCCCAACCGATCAGGTGATGCAAGTCTCGGTGGTTGGTGAGCCCTTCGACTTCGCTCAGGATAAACTGCGTCGAACCACAGAAAATTTGAAACCAGGGCTGAGCCAAAGCCCACGGGAAACTGCCACGGTTGAGGCGATCGCCACCCCAACCGATCGGGTGGTGCGAGTCTCGGCAGAAAATTTGAACCGGATTATGGGGTTGGCGGGTGAATCGCTGGTTGAGGCAAATTGGCTGCAACCCTTTGCCGATTCCTTCACGACACTCAAGTCCCGTCAATTAGAGCTTTCTAGACTTCTAGAAACGATCCATACTGCGTTAGCGAACACTCCAACCTCTTTGACAACATATTCAGAAAGCCTGCAAGTTCTGGATGCAGCTCGACGTAAAGTACGAGAATGTCGGGAAATTCTCACCGATCGCTTGGGTGAACTGGAACTATATGCTCGTCGCACAACGAACTTGAGCGATCGGCTTTACCGAGAAGTGATAGCCTCCCATATGCGTCCCTTTGTGGATGGAGTACAGGGCTTTCCTCGCATGGTTCGCGATCTAGCAAGACAATTGAATAAGCAGGTCAAACTAGAGATTGTCGGTCAGTCAACCCCGGTCGATCGTGATATCCTCAAAAAACTGGAAGCACCCCTGACTCACATGATTCGCAATGCGGTCGATCACGGAATCGAATCGCCAGAAGAGCGATCGTCGGCTGGCAAACCGATGGAGGGAAGAGTTCGTCTAGAATCATTTCATCGTGGCGGTATGCTGGTAATTACAATTTCCGATGACGGAAGAGGAATTGATCCCGATCGGATGCGCCAAAGGATTATCGATCGGAATTTAGCTTCACCCAAAACGGCTGCTCAACTTACCGAAGCTGAAATCATCGAGTTTCTGTTTCTACCTGGATTTTCTACAGCCACACAAGTGACTGAAATTTCAGGACGTGGTGTGGGATTAGATATTGTCAAAAGTATGGTACAAGAGGTTGGTGGAACGATTCGCGCCACATCTCAATTCCAAAAGGGTACTAATTTTCACTTGCAACTTCCCCTCACGCTCTCGGTTGTCAGGACGCTAATTGTCGAGATTTCTGGTGAACCTTATGCCTTTCCCCTGGGACGAGTGGATCAGATTGTCAAACTCGACAAATCGGACATTTATGTTGTCGAAGGTCGCCAATATTTCACTAAAGATGGTCAAAATATCGGGTTGATTGCCGCTCACCATGTTCTGGATTTACCGGACGCTTTATCCTCCCATGATGCGATCTGTGTAGTTGTAATCAGCGATCAATCCAACGCTTATGGCTTGGTTATAGACCAGTTCTTAGGTGAACGGGATTTAGTGGTGCGTCCACTCGATCCGCGTTTGGGTAAAGTTCGGGATATTAGTGCCTCTGCTCTAATGGATGATGGCTTGCCTGTTTTAATTATGGATGTTTCTGATTTGGTGCAATCCATTGACAATATGCTCAACAGTGGTCAAATAAGACCTGTTGATATCAACAAAGCCAAAGCCCAAAAAAGCAACGATCGCCAACGCATTTTAGTGGTGGATGATTCCATTACAGTGCGCGAAATGACCCGGAAAATGCTGCAAAATCGAGGCTACGATGTGGATGTTGCCGTAAACGGAATGGATGGTTGGACAGCCATTCGGAGCAATCATTACGACCTTGTAGTGAGCGACATTGATATGCCTCGCATGAATGGCATTGAACTTGTCAAACAAATCAAAGACCATCCCAAATTCCAGTTGCTTCCGGTGATTATCGTGTCATACCGCGATAGCGAATCCGATCGGATTCTGGGCATGGAAGCTGGGGCAGACTATTACATCACCAAAAGCAGCTTCGATGACGACACATTAGTCAATGCGATCGTCGATCTGATTGGAAAATAGTCATGGAAGCAGAGTTAGCTAAGGAGTAAACAATGAAATTAACAACTAATCCTAGTACGTTAGAATTGAGACTTTTCGTATTATTTGATGTAAGAGGTTCTCTTAGACCTAAGCTTCATCACATTATGATGTTGGAGGCGGTATCTTGGTTGTTAGGTAAAGGTTGCGATTGTTCACTGATATCGTTTTTTGACAATATGGTTGAGGCTTGGCCTATTAACCATGTAATTGAAAGGGACGATCGTTGGAGTTTTTGGAGATTAGACCGGGAACAATGTAAAAATTTAATTCTGTTCCTGGGTGTTGTAATGGCCGAGTATGAACAATTGTATAATGGGGTTTGGGATGTTTTTATTGGCGATACAGAAAGTTCAGGACATGACGATTTGTCTTCATGTTTTACTTGGGATTATCTCGAAAATACTCTCTACGAACTCGCGGAAAAACGGAATCAAGGATTTGACTCTTATCGTAGTGAGAAATGGTTTGAATGCCTAACAAAAGGTTGTACAGGTTCAGGCGATATCTATGAAGACGGATATCCAGATAAGATGGACTGGGGTATTTCTCTTGACTCTTTTTACAAGGAAATGGTAAATTCCTCTGATATTCTTATGTGGTACGACCGCTTTCAGTTAGAAAAAGAGGCACTCAGATTGCTCCCTATGCCACCCGGGTCGTCTTTGATGTAGACGGCGTAGTAGAGATTACTAATACATCCACGCTCAAATAATGCCTGTACTTAGAATGAGAATTGCAATTGTCAATGATATGGCTATGGCAGTGGAAGCCCTCAAGCGAGTGCTGCTAAGCGTTCCAGGTTATGAAGTGGCATGGATTGCACGGGATGGTGCAGATGCGGTTGCCCGCTGCGTCAGAGACACCCCCGACTTAATTTTGATGGATCTATTAATGCCAGTCATGGATGGTGTGGAAGCCACCAGCCAGATCATGAAACAGTCTCCCTGTGTGATTCTGATTGTGACTGCAAGCGTCGGAAAGAATGCCGGGAAGGTGTTTGAGGCAATGGGGTATGGTGCCCGTGATGCAGTGAACACTCCCGTCTTGGGAATCTCAGGAAGTCCAGAGTCTGCCCAAGCGCTACTGGCAAAAATTGCGACTCTGAGCAAGCTAATTGGCAAATCATCTCAAACCTCAACTCCAAAACCCCAAAGTTCAAATTTTACTTCATTCTCCACACCTTCGACCATACTCCCTCCCCTAGTGGCGATCGGCTCCTCAACAGGTGGTCCCAAAGCTCTAGCCACCATTCTCTCCCGCCTCCCAGCCAACTTCGGCGCGGCCATTGCGATTATTCAACACGTCGATATGCAGTTTTCGTCTGGGCTGGTGGATTGGCTGAATCAACAAACACCCTTGAAGGTGAAACTAGCTACTACTGGCGATCGCTTAGAAAAAGGTATCGTCCACGTTGCAGGTACTAACGATCACCTCAGTCTCCGTTCTGATTTCACTCTGCACTACATAAAAGAACCCATTGACTATCCCTACCGCCCATCCGTAGATGTGTTCTTTAAGAGTCTTGCCCAGTATTGGAACCACAAGGAAACCGCTGTATTACTGACTGGGATGGGACAAGACGGTGCTGAGGGTCTCAGCCTTTTGCGATCGCGGGGATGGCACACGATCGCTCAGGATGAAAAAAGTTCTGTCATATATGGAATGCCCAAAGCGGCTGTTCAGCTAAATGCAGCGGTTGAAGTTCTGCCTCCTGAAGCGATCGTCGATCGGTTAGTTCAGCGAATCATGTTCAAAATATAAAACTGGCTAGTTTTTTATTAAAATCTAGCCCAACATATAATAGAGTAGTTACCTCAGAGAGAAAAAAACTATAATGCGTGCAAACCAGCCAGACATCGATATTGCCCCATTAATCGATTACGGCCTGATCGACCCGACAGCCACGCCAGAGCAAGTAGAACATTTTTGCCAACAAGCAGATAGATTTGGCTTTGTCACAGTGTGCGTCTATCCATCCTATGTCCGACAAGCTGTTGAGCTACTGCACGACAAACGCCCAAAAGTTTGTACTGTTATAGGTTTTCCCACTGGTGCTTCGACTTCAACGGTGAAACTTTACGAAGCTCTAGAAGCCGCAGATAATGGAGCCGTAGAGTTAGATGTGTCCGTTAACTTAGGATTATTGAAAGCTGGAAGAATCGATGAATTCCACCGGGAATTAGCCCAAATTTGCGAAGAAACTAATCTCACCATCAAAGCAATTATCGAAAGTTCGCTGCTTTCTGATGCGGAAAAACAATTAGCGGCTGAGATTTGTATGGAGGCTGGTGTGGCTTATATCAAAACCAACACTGGCTTTTTTGGCGCGGCGACTGTTGACGATGTGCGACTGTTGAAGGAAGTGACGAAGGGACGGATTGGGATTAAAGCGGCCGGGGGAATTCGTACCCATGAACAAGCTCTCGATTTGGTACTAGCTGGTGCAACTCGTTTGGGGACTTCTCGCGGCCCTGAATTACTCCGTCAGAGGGATAATTTAGAAAAGAGTTAATTGTTGACGGTTAATTGTGATTGGTTATTGGCAGTACCCTGAGCGGAGTCGAAGGGTTATTGGTTATTTCTTAGTTGTTGATTGTTCGGGACGTTCTGGACTTACACACGGAAATAAAAAAATGGTTTATTCATCAAAGTTTAAATGACATACTTATGTATTTTACCGCTCATATACTTAGTATTAATAACAAATACCTTCGACCCTTCGACTCCGCTCAGGGTACTGCCAATAACCAGTAACCAGTAACAAATAACCAGTAACAAATGATTAGAACTTACAAAGCCACTGGAATTAATCTTAAGAGTGCGCCTCTAGGCGAATCCGATCGCGTGTTGACAGTCTTAACACGGGAATTCGGGCTGATCCGAGCCGTAGCACCCGGTGTACGCAAAGCACGATCGACCATCGGCGGTAGAAGCGAATTGTTTGTTGTCAACGAATTGCTGATTGCCAAAGGTCGATCGCTCGACAAAATTACCCAAGCCGAAACTGTACAATCACATCCAGGGCTGAGTCGCAACCTGGGAAAACTCGCAGCCGCTCAATATTTAGCTGAATTGGCGATCGCCAGCGCTCTGTCCGACGAGCCCCAAGAAGACTTATTTTGCTTGCTGAGCGAACATTTAAGCCGTTTGGAGCGTTTGCCCGATCGCACAGACACAGACTCCCTAGCCTTACTAATCGCCCACCTAGATCAGGGAATTTTTCACCTGCTAGCCCTAGCCGGCGTTGCACCCCAAGTCCACGTCTGCTGCGCCACCAGACACCCCTTGACCCCAAATTTCACCGATCCTAACTGGAAAATGGGATTTAGCATACCTTCTGGGGGAACCTTCAGCTTGTCCGAGTTAGTTAAGCTAGAAATAGAACGATCGCAAACAACCGGATCTGGTTATAATCTCGCCTCCCGTTCCCCCAAAACATCTGCAAGCAAATACTTGACAGATTTTCAGATTAATGCTATGGAACTAAATGCACTGCAACAATTGGGGAGTCCAGAACTAGCGGCCGAGGTGATTGGCGATCGAGCAGCTTGGGTATCTGTCGAAAATATTTTGCGACAATATGCACAGTATCATTTGGGTTGTGTGATTCGATCGGGAAGCTCGATCGATGCTTACTTAGAGAGTTTTGAGTTTTGAATAGAGGAAAAAGAGCGATCGGTATATTCTCACCCCAAAACAGCGGGGAATCCGAACCAGAAAGTAATTTCACGTAAAGTCCAAAGATTCTGAGAACGTTAGATAATAAAAGTTACAAATTATAAAACCTGGCTGTCAAAGCCCTAATTGAAATTTCAAGTCCCGCCGAATCTCCACCATCCCAAGCGACCGACCCAAACCCCATGATGCGACTGTCTGATTCTGATTTGACAATATCTGTTCTAGCCGTGACTCACCACAAGATGGAAGAACGAGAAAACTTGTCCGACTTCCACTCCCATCCCGTGGACGATCAATGGAGCAAAATACAAGACCCAGAAATGGCTAAATATCCCACCACTCCAGAACAAAACTGGGGAAATGGCAACGGTAAAACACCCGCAGAAACCCCCGCCCAGCCAAGCATCCCCGAACCAGCCATCACAGACGAAGCAGTTGTCGAAAACCCCGAAACAGAAAGAGGATTTTTGCCAATTCTCAAAAACCGCAACTTTCTAGCATTGTGGAGTGGACAAGTATTCTCCCAACTAGCAGATAAAGTTTATCTCGTATTGACGATCGCCCTCGTAGCCAGCCACTTCCAAGCCGCCGACCAAACCATCAGCAGATGGGTGTCAGCAATCATGATCGCCTTTACAATCCCCGCAGTCCTATTTGGGGCCGCCGCCGGAGTCTACGTCGATAGGTGGCCAAAAAAAGCAGTGCTAGTGGCCACAAACCTGCTGCGGGGAGGCTTAGTCTTAACCCTACCACTGCTACTGTGGCTCTCAGACGGCTTTGAACTAGGTCAATTACCCCTCGGATTCTGCCTATTGCTGCTAGTTACATTCCTAGTTTCCACCCTCACCCAATTTTTTGCCCCAGCAGAACAGTCAGTCATTCCCCTAATTGTCGAACGTCGCCACCTACTATCAGCAAACTCCCTCTACACCACAACCATGATGGGTTCAGTAATTATCGGCTTTGCAGTCGGAGAACCCTTGCTAGCATTAGCCGACACCCTATTCACTAACCTTGGTGGCGGACTAGGAATTGGCAAAGAATTAGTAGTAGGAGGAAGTTACGCCATTGCTGGATTGCTACTACTTTCCCTGAAAACAGGCGAAAAAACCGAAGTAGAACACGAACCGCCACATCCCCTAGCAGATTTGAAAGACGGGCTGCGTTACATCAACGACCAACCTAAAGTCCGTAATGCTTTAATTCAACTAATTATTCTATTTTCAATCTTTGCAGCCCTAGCCGTAATCGCGGTGAGGCTGGCCGAAATTCTGCCAGGAATGAAAGCTTCCCAATTTGGCTTTTTGCTAGCCGCTGTGGGTGTCGGGATGGCTGCTGGGGCCACAACTGTGGGTTATCTCGGCCACAAATTTTCTCATACCCAACTTAGCTTAATCGGATCGATCGGCATGGCAATTGCTCTGATCGGTCTTTCTGCATTTACACACCATTTGTGGATATCCGTACTGTTTATTACCCTGTTGGGCGTATTTGCCGCTATAGTTGGAGTGCCAATGCAGACGACAATTCAAGCAGAAACCCCAGAAGAAATGCGGGGAAAAGTTTTCGGGCTGCAAAATAATGCCACGAACATCGCCTTGAGTTTACCATTAGCTTTGGCGGGAGTCGCCGAAACATTTCTGGGTTTGCCGACAGTATTTTTGGCTTTGGCCGGGTTGGCGATCGTTGGGGGTCTCTTAACCTGGTATATTTCCCGTAATAGTACAGTCGATCGACTCCCATAAAATAAGTAAATCTACCTAATTAAACGTAAGATACAGATGGCAATAAAGCTTGCTATATAAGCACTCTTCCTTCTTCCTTCTTCCTTCTTCCTTCTTCCTTCTTCCTTCTTCCTTCTTCCTTCTTCCTGAAACGTTCCCTGAGCCCTTCGACTACGCTCAGGATAAACGCAGTCGTTGGGCCTTCTTCCCTGGGAAAAAAATCACCTTTTTGCGGTAACGTCACTTATTCTAGGGAAGTCACCAACGCACTTTTAGACCGGGGCTACCAGGTCAGTTTCCTGCACTTTGCCCAAGAAGCCGAACTAGACAGGAATAAAGCCGCGTGGAGTATGGCAAATGGGACATGGGGAACAGCAATTGCTCCAACCTCATTTACTCAGTCCCTCGCGCCCGCAAGTTGCAACGAAGTCTCCTTACCCTGTCTCTACAAGTCACAAATTTATACGATTCCCACTTTCAAATCCAGCAAAGTGTTGATGAAATCGCTGCGGCGACTGCAACCGGATGTAGTTCACGCTTCCCTGACGCTTTCGCCTCTAGACTTTTTGCTACCGGAAATTTGCCAAGAATTGAATATACCTCTGGTGGCAACTTTTCATCCGCCCTTCGATCGCAAATTGCGGAATTTGACATCAGGAACCCAACACCTGATGTATCAACTGTACGCCCCATTTTTGGCTCACTACAACTCAACAATCGTTTTTTCTCAGATTCAGCGGGATATTTTGGTGAAGTTGGGAGTGCCACTGGAACGGGTGGCTGTGATTCCCAACGGAGTAGACGCAGTTAAGTATTCTCCGGGCCCTTCTGGATTGAAGTCGGAATTAAAAGCCGATCGCATTTTTGTTTACCAAGGCCGCATCGCCCCAGAGAAAAATGTTGAGTCAATGCTCAAGGCCTGGAAACAATGTAATTTTCCTGCTGGAAACGTATTGGCTATCGTTGGCGACGGGCCCCTAGCCGCCTCGCTGCAACTGTCCTACGGCGAAGACGACGGCATTGTGTGGCTCGGATTTGTCGCCGAAGAAGAACGCCGCATCGAAATTCTGCGCGGTGCAGACGTGTTTATTTTACCTTCTTTGGTGGAGGGATTGTCGCTATCGCTGCTGGAAGCAATGGCCACCGGTTTGGCCTGTTTGGCTACTGATGCTGGTGCTGACGGCGAGGCCTTGGAGGGAGGCGCAGGAGTAGTTTTGAACACTCAGCGGGTGCGGAGTCAGTTGCAAACCTTGCTCCCACTTTTTTGCGATCACCCTGAAATGTCACAGATGCTTGGGCAAAAAGCTCGACAAAGGGCGATCGAGCGGTACACTCTCAGTCAAAATATTACTGAATTGGAGAAACTTTATGCAGAGGTTTTGCAAGGCCAGCGCGTACCAGTTCGAGGTTTAGCTTAACAGATTTCAACTCGTCCCCAAGACTCTGCCTCCTCCGAGTTCCAAGAGCAGCGAGGCAGAGCCTGGGAACCACTTAAAATCAGGAGAGTAACGGGGGCCTTGTTCTTTCCAGGTTGCAGTCAACGTTAAATTCTTCTATTGGTTAATTGCTATGAAGGAAGCGCGATCGCGGGTTCACAGCAGTTGACATTTTACCTAGACTTACCTAGGTTTTAGTTACTAAATTCTAGGTAAATTGACGAACAAACTAATTAGCGTTGGTGATTTCGATCGAAAGAGAAGGTGCAACCTTTGAAAAAGACCTCGCCAGCGACGTTTCGGAAATAAAAGAAACTCATTGAAAAACTTGCAAATCCTGCGCGAAGCGATTAATATACTAGGATGCAACCACATTGAGAGGTCGAATCAATGGCTACCTTAACTTATTGTAAAGGCTTGCCCACGCCAGCAAATGAACTTAACGAACTTGGATTTACAGATTTCGAGATGTTTCTAGAAGGTTACGCCCCAATCTTTAGGGCTGCAAGCATTGAAACAGTCAACCACTTACTTTTAAATACAGAATTCAAGAAGTCCGACTGGAACACGCACTTACAGCAAACCTACGGCATCAATAAGCGCCATGCAAATGGCGTAATCAGTGCTACCAAAGGTCGTGTAGACGGGGCTAAGGAATACAGAATTTTACACGTAAAAACTCTTGAAGGAAAAATTAAATCCATTAATGCGTGGCTCAAAAAGGCTGAGCGCAAGTTGGTATTAGCTCGTAAGTTTTATGCCAAGAAAAAATGGCAGAACTCGAAGACAGGTTGCAACTTTCCTATAGCTTGTTCACTTCAACACAAATCTACAAATTGGCAGAATTTACGCTTTCAAATACACAATAAAAAGCGCAGACTGACTTTGTTAGCCAATAAACTCGAACACTTGAAAGTCAAGCCAATTAAGGTATTCGTCCCTCACGGTGATATCTTTGCCGTTGGCTCTAAGGATGAGTCTTTCGGCAATCAAGTCTCTCAGTGGAACGGGAATAAAATAACTTTTAGAGTCCCAAAATGCTTAGAGTCGCGATTCGGGAAAGCTGTGTCTTCCGAGGTTGGTGATTTTAATCGCAACATAAACAGGCTGCCAGAACGCGAGGCTAAGACCTGGCACTTCTACCGCAAGAACGGAAAATGGGTTATTGCCGTGCAATTTACTCCCAAGCCTGTGAATCAAGTTTCTAAAAATAGGATGTACGGTTGCATTGGAATCGACATGAATCCCGGTTCTATTGGTTGGGCTTATGTCGATCCTGAAGGGAATCTCAAAGTCAAAGGGCAGATTCCATTGCGGATGGGTTTACCGAATGGCAAGCAACAAGCTCAAATTGTTAATGCCTGCCTGCAACTAGCAATAAGAGCTGTGGAATTTCAATGTCCTGTAGTTTGCGAAGAACTTGATTTCTCAACAAAAAAGCAATCACTGGGAGAGAAAGGCAGAAAGTATGCCCGAATGTTGTCGGGCTGGGCATACAGTGAGTTTTATAAGCAACTCAGTTCTATTTTGTCGAATCGTGGTATTGAGTTGATTGTAGTCAATCCAGCTTATTCAAGTATTATTGGATTGGTGAAATATTTAAGAATGTATGGCTTAGCCAGTGACGAATCGGCTGCACTGGTAATTGCTCGTAGGGCTATGAAGTTGAATGAAAAAATACCTCGCTCCTTAACCGCCTATTCTGAGGTGAACTCGGAAAAGCACGTTTGGAGCGAGTGGAACCAACTAAATAAAAAGATCAAACGTTCCGCTACAATATCACGTCGTTGTGATTATTATAGCGTTTCTAAGTGGAGTTTCTTGGTCAACCTCGACATCGGGGAAGCGTAAAGCGCTAAGAAAGAACGTTTAAAGCTTATACCGCAGAGCTTACCCAGGTTTACCTAGGTTTTTATAAGCGGTGCCGGGAAGTGTCAAATTTTGCCAAAGCGACCGATTTTCTTGCTAAAGTCTTGTCCAACATCAAATTCACAGGCTATAAACCCTATTTATGCCGTATGTTCCTCTCCCTAAACAATTTAGGGAAGTTTCCAGAATCATCGAATCTCAACTTCTTTTACGCCCAAAACGCCTCGCAATCTTTGAAGCTTGTCTGATCGGTTTAATTTCAGGATTAGCTGGCGTTTTACTCAAATTAGGAGTTGGATGGCTCGGTAGTTGGCGAGTCGCTACCTCAACGGTAATTCCCGCTTTTATCTTACTTCCCAGTGTCGGTTTATTGGGTGGATTACTGACAGGTTTCTTGGTTGAACGTTGGGCCCCAGAAACTTCTGGTAGTGGAATTCCCCACGTCAAAGCTGCCCTTGCTGGTGTCAATCTTTCTTTAAATTTACGAGTAGCTGTCGCTAAACTTTTGGGAACTATTTTAGCAGTTGGTTCTGGTTTAACCCTGGGAAGACAAGGCCCGACTGTCCAAATTGGAGCGTCTTTGGCTAGCTGGATTGGTCACTTGATGCCAACTTCCCCAGACTACCGCCGACAATTGATTGCTTGCGGTGCGGCTGCTGGATTAGCGGCTGGTTTTAATGCTCCAATTGCAGGAGTTTTGTTTGTAGTCGAAGAACTACTGCACGATGTTTCTGGGCTGACTTTAGGTACTGCAATTGTTGCTTCTTTCATCGGCGCAGTCGTCTCGCAACTTTTGGGTGGAGACAGTTTAGGTCTGAATTTACGAGAGTACCAAACCAGTTTTTCCGCTAGGGAAATCCCGTTTTATGTACTCTTAGGTGTTTTGGCAGGATTGTTGGGAGCTTTGTTCAGCAAAGGGGTGATTGCTAGTTTGCAATTCAATCGGAAAAAACTCAAATTAGCTTTACCTTGGCGAGTAGCTTTAGCTGGATTGATTTGCGGTTTAGTCATAGCATCTTTGCCAGAATCTTTTCGGAATAATACTGGATTGCGTGAATTTCTGCTAACTGGAGAAGCGACGGGAAGAACCAGTTTAATTGCCTTGGTCGCTCACTTTTTTTTGACAATTATATCTGCCGCTTCAGGAGCTCCGGGAGGTTTGTTTGCACCTTCCCTAATTATGGGTTCTGCACTCGGTCATATAGTCGGCATTGTGCAGGCACATTTGCTTGGTGTTGGTTTGCCAGTCACTTACGCTTTGGCGGGAATGGGAGCGTTTTTTTGTGCGGTTTCTAGGGCTCCGATTACTGCGGTAGTTATTGTATTTGAAATTACGGCTGATTTTAAGTTAGTGCTACCTTTGATGATTTGTTCTGTGGTTGCTTATTTAGTTGCTGAAAAGGTGGACAGTGGCTCTTTGTACGATCGCCTTTTGGAGTTTAACGGCATTCAACTGACAAAAGATAAACCTGCGGTTGATGCTTTGAGCGACTTGTATGCAGCCAACGTGATGCAGCGTCAGGTGGAAACTCTTTCGAGTCTATTGACTTTTGATGAAGTAATGCAGGCTTTTTCGCGATCGACTCATCGAGGTTTCCCAGTAGTTGAAGCTGGAAAATTAGTCGGAATTATTAGTCAAACAGATTTAGCAAATGCCAAAAATCGCAACTTTTCCGGCAATTCACTGCTCAAAGAATTCATGACTCCACAGCCAATCACTGTGGAAGCAAAAGATACTTTAAGCGAAGTTTTATATAGGCTGACTCAGTACAATCTCAGCCGCTTACCCGTCACAGAAGGACGACATTTAGTGGGAATTATTACCCGCAGTGATATTATTCGAGTTGAGTCCGATCGCCTCAGCGGAGAAACAACCCAAGGCCCACATCCAGAACCATCCTACGTTGTTTACCAAACCAGAGCTCCCCAGGTAGGAAACGGCCGCCTGTTAGTACCACTCTCGAATCCCTACACAGCACCAGCTTTGCTACGGCTGGCGGCGACAATTGCGCGCGATCGCAACTACGAACTAGAATGCCTGCAAATCATGCTAGTACCACGCAACAGTTCTCCCTCAGAAACCGCAGTGCGGACAACAAAAAGCCGTCGCCTCCTGCAACAAGCCGAACGAATTGCTCGACATTTGAATGTCCCATTACACACGCAAATACGGGTAGCTCACGACGTTTCTAGCGCGATTTTAGAGACAATTGGGGAGCGTCACATAGATCTAATTTTGATGGGCTGGCAAGGCGAAATTTCCACAACAGGACGCATTTTTGGTGATGTTGTGGATACCGTAATTCGGGAAGCTGAGTGCGAAGTAATTTTGGTAAAATGGAGCGAAAAGTTATTACAAAAAGGTCAGAAAGGAGACGGTCATCCCAAATCAAAAACCGAAGAAATTCCTGCGCCACATTCAAACATTGAAAGTGCAGAATTGGGCTTGCATACGCTAATGGGTTTGCAGCGTTGGTTGGTGCCAATTCGCGGCAGTTACAAGCAAGCTGCGGCATTGCGACTGTTACCTGCTTTTGTGGCTGCGAGCTCCTTACCGGAGATTAGATTATGCCAAGTTTACCAGCCTTCTGTCCGAAAGCCCGATCGCCACGAATTGAATCAAGCAGCGAAGTTTCTCAAGCGCCAGGTTAGCTGTGAGGTAGTGGCGACTTCGGTTTGCGCTAAGTCGGTGTCTGATGCTTTAATTGATTTAGCTCAGAACGATCAATGCGATGCGATCGTCCTCGGAGCGAGTCGTGAAGGGCTGTTGAAGCAAGTGATTCAGGGGAATATCCCCGAAGCTGTGGCGCGTGGGTGTGAGTGTACAATAATTTTAGTGCGATCGGCAAATTAGTCATTAGTCATTAGTCATTAGTCATTAGTCATTAGTCATTAGTTATTAGTTATTAGTTGGTGATAATAACCAATTCCCCATTCCCCATTCCCCATTCCCCATTCCCATAAAAATGGTTCACTTTAACGTAGGCTTTCAACACTTTAATTCCTTCGCTGACATTACCCTTTCCCTGGCGAAAACCCTAGACAAAATGGGAATTCCTATTTCCGTCGAACAATCAAAAATCGCACCTCATATCAAGCGCATTTGCACAGAAGAAGAAAACACTCTAATCGCGAAGTGGATGAACAACAGTCCATCCGATTTGTTTCAACTAAAATGGTCACATTACTGGAAACCTTACTTTTTAAAAGAACTCAACGGTCATCTCAATTTTGAATTCTTTGCAATCAATTATGAATTCACCAAAAATGATGAAGACTTAGATTATTGGATGTATGATGCAGTCAACAATTCATCTCACAAACTAGCTGTCAGCGAATACTCTAAAAACGTATTAATCCAAGCTGGCTGTCCGGCTGCAAACATATCAGTCATTCCTTTAGGTTTCAATCCTTTAATCTCCGAACTGTATTCTAACAAACCGCAAAAAACTGAACGAAATGTAACATCTATTCTGCACATGACCAATTCTGTTGATTTATATCGATTTGGTACAGATGTGGCAATCCAAGGTTTTTGTCAAGAATTTAAACACGAATCAAATGTAGAATTAATCATCAAAGATGGTGGTAAAAACCCTGAAGTAATCGTAGAAATAATTATGGATATTCAAAATCGATTTGGCAAGTTCAAGCCAAAGATTGAAGTAATGCCTAGGTTTTTTGATAAACAAGAATTAGCTGATTTATACTTAGCAGCCGATGCTTTTTTAGCCCCCTTTCGGGGCGAGGGTTTTGCCATCAAGATTTTGGATGCCTTTGCAGCCGGTTTGCCTGTAGCGATACCTCTGTACGGCGGCCCGACAGAATATGCTAATGTTGATAATTGCTATCCCATTGCTTACGATCTAATTCCCGTAGGAAAGTGTTATGATACTCAGTATCTAAACATTAAAAATTCTCCTCACTGGGCGGAACCAAATGTTCAGTCTGTTCGAGAGCAATTGCGAAATATAGTTGCAGACTCAAGGCGTTTTCAGGTAGCTCAAAAAGCCAGAGAAACCGCAGATTTGTTTAATTGGGAAGCGACGGGCAAAAAGTTGCTAAGATTAATGCGAGAGTTGTTTTAGGAACGGAAATTATGGCACTGGAAAGCAAAAGATTTAGAGGAATGTTTAAGCCGGGAGAAATTGTTCAATTAAAACAACCTTGTTTTACTCCGGGGCGATTGTTTGAACCGGGAAAATATCAGGTTGCTGATTTGCCTGATGTCGCTTTTGATATGGGTTTGGTAGAGCATTTGCCACAGGTTAAAGGCAATAGTTCACAAGCTGTAAATCCTGACAAAGAACATGAAGCTGAATAGTAGGAATAAGGCTGAAAAACCCGGTTTCTCCGAACAATCGTGAATTGAACTGAGATATAGTAGTCGCCAAGGCTATACGGTCACTGAGCGGAGTCGAAGTGGGCACTTCGACTCCGCTCAGTGACCAGAAATGCGGTGTCCTATGCCCTATGCCCTATGTCCTATGCCCCATGCCCCATGCCCTATGCCCTATGCCCTATGCCCTATGCCCTATGCCCTATGCCCTATGCCCAGGATCACCTAATTGACATGAGAAAGACTATATTTATGTTCAACTATCTTGATCTATTTGTGCGATTAACTCATTCAAAACTTTACTGGCTTTGTCATTATCAATCTGACAAGTCCCAGCATTCAGGTGTCCACCACCACCATATCTTAACATTAACTGTCCAATATTTACCTGAGAATTTTTGTTAAAGATTGACTTACCAACTGCGAAAACAGTGTTTTGTTGCTTCAGTCCCCAAAGTGCGTGAATCGATATACTGCATTCGGGGAATAAGGCGTAAATTACAAATCGATTTCCCGCATAAATTATCTCTTCGTTTCGCAAATCCAAAACGACTAAATCATTATACACTTTGGCACAACGCTGTACTTGCTCTTTGAATTTTTGTTCTTGCTCGAAGTAAAGATCTACTCTTTCTTTGACATCGGGAAGTTCCAAGATTTGTTCAATTTTATGATTCTTGCAGTAATCAATTAATTGCATCATTAACTGGTAGTTGGAAACAGTAAATTCCTTGAATCTGCCTAACCCAGTTCTGGCATCCATAATGAAGTTTAGCAGCACCCATTCTGCGGGATGCAAAACCTCTTCTTGGGAAAATTGAGCCGAGTCTGATTTGTCAACAGCCTCCATCATCGCTTCGGAAATATGGGGAAACTTTGGTTGGCCTCCATAATATTTGTATAGTACCCTAGCTGCTGAAGCTGCGTAGGGGTCGATGATATGGTTTTTTTTGATTTTTTCGTGTCTGAGAGTTTCGCTGAAATGGTGGTCAAAAACTAGATGAGCACCTTCAACATAGGGTAAATTTGTGGTAATATCGTTGTTAGTGATGGCGATTTTTCCGTCCTGCATATCTTTAGGATGGACGAATTTAATCTCCTCGATTATATCCAGTTCTTTGAGCAAAACCGCACAGACCAAACCGTCAAAATCGCTGCGGGTGACTAATCTGTATTTTTTAGTGTCTAACATATGCTTGTTGTGAGATAGGTCGGAATTGCGCTATTAGACAATATAACTTATTACCCGATCGCACTACAAGATGAATCCTAACCCTTATGCTTGGATAGAAAAGTCTCTAGACACTATTCGCCGCGCCGATTGGTATCGATCGCCACAATTGATCGAAAGTTGTCCAGGCCCTAGGGTAAAATTAGCAGGCGACTGGCTAATTAACTTTGCTAGCAACGATTATCTGGGATTAGCTGGCGATGACAGGTTGATTCAAGCCGCGATTGCTGCAACTCAAGAGTTTGGTACGGGTACGACTGGTTCCAGGTTAGTCGGTGGACACCGCGATTTGCACCGACAGCTAGAACAGGCTATTGCTAATTTAAAACAAACTGAGGATGCTTTAGTCTTTAGTTCGGGATATTTGGCGAATTTAGGGGCGATCGCATCCATCGTCGGTCAGCGCGATCTGATATTATCTGACAAGTACAACCATTCCAGTCTGAAAAATGGAGCCACGCTCAGCAGAGCCCAGACTGTAGAATACGATCACTGCAATGTTGAGGATTTGAGAACTCAGCTAGAGGAAAATCGCGCCAGCTATCGCAAGTGTCTGATTGTTACCGATAGCATCTTCAGTATGGATGGGGATTTGTGCCCGTTACCGCAGTTGTTAGATTTAGCTAGACAATTTAACTGTATGGTGTTAGTAGATGAAGCTCACGCTACAGGAGTTTTCGGTGCTAACGGTGCTGGTTGTGTCGAACATTTCGGGTGTACCGGAGAAACGTTGATTCAAGTTGGCACACTCAGCAAAGCTTTGGGAAGTTTGGGTGGCTATGTTGCCGGTTCTGTTGCTTTAATTGATTTTCTCCGCAATCGGGCTCCGACTTGGATTTATACTACCGGATTGACTCCGGCGGATACAGCCGCTGCTTTGGAAGCTGTGAAAATTGTACAACAAGAACCCGATCGGCGCGATCGATTGCAGCAAAACATAGAAACCTTGAAATATTGCGCTAACCAGAATCAATTACCAATTAGCAATTCTGATTCCCCAATTTTCAGTTTTTTGTTGAAAGATGCCACCACAGCTTTAGTCGCTAGCAGCCAACTGAAGGAGATGGGCATTTTTGCCCCAGCGATTCGCCCTCCGACTGTAAGTGTAAGTCGTATTAGGATTTCGCTGATGGCCACTCACGAGCTCGCACACCTTCAGCAGTTGGTTGAGGCTTTGGGGCAAATTTAAGGGAGATGTTGAGGGGATGGGGAGATGGGGAGAGTGGGAGATGGGGAGATGATGAGGGGATGGGGTGATGGGGTGATGGGGAGAGTGGGAGATGGGGAGATGAGGAGATAGGGAGATGAGGCAACCAATGCCCCATGCCCGATGCCCAATGCCCAATGCCCAATGCCTTTGTCAAGGTTTCGCTATTGACTTAAGGGTAAAAGTATAGAGTATTTTGGTCGATCGGTCAACAAGTGTAAAGTTTTTGTAAATTTAGATACTTTTTGAAATTTCGCGCTATATTAAAAGGGTAGCGAATTACACCAAATTTAATATAAGGAAGCCCCATCATGAACGCCAATCGTCAAAACGTCAAAAAAATATCTGATACCCATCGATCGAATATTCAAAAGCAATTGACTCACCGCATCGAAGTAGCTAGAGCCAATGGCAATCAAGATTTGGTTCGGGTACTGGAAGAAGAAATGAAACTCTTGTGACACTCCCCGGCGTGAACGGGCGGGGATTCTTGGTTCAACCAGTTGACTTGCCCGTTGATGTCACCACCAGCGAGTAGAGGTCGGTCTGTCCCCAAGCGTTAATTCCGGTGTGCCCCACCGTATTTAGATTAGTTCCTACTTGTCTCAATCCTTTAGCCAAAATATTCAAAGCTGCATTGTGGTCGCGGTCTAACACCGCACCGCAATTACAAATATGAGTTCTAATCGACAGCGATTTTTGGACACGATTTCCGCAACTTGAACAATCTTGGGAAGTGTACTGAGGCGCTACAGCAACTACTGTTTTGACCTACACTTTCCCAAAGTATTGCAACCATTCAGAAAATTGTGACCACGCTGCGTCGCTAATCGATTTAGCAAGTTTATGGTTCTTCACCATATTTCTCACTTGAAGATTTTCGTAAGCTACGAAATCGCTAGATTTCACTACGCACAACGCCGTTTTAATAGCGAAGTCTTGGAGTTTACCCTGAGCGTAGTCGAATGGGTTGCCTACTGACCTTTAAGTGTTTTCTTCCTAATTTATTGATCACTTTTCTACGATTGCTAGAACCTTTCTTCTTTCGAGAAACTCGTTTCTGTACTCGCTTTAAGGCTTTTTCGCTTTTACGAAGATAGTTCGGATTCGTCATGGTTTCCCCGTTACTATTGGTATAAAAGTGGTTTAATCCCACATCTATGCCAATCGTTTTCCCCGTGGGAATGACTTCCTCTGTCCGTGACTGGTTGATACAGAACTGAGCGTAGTAACCGTCGGCACGACGAACTACTCTCACTCGCTTAATTTCAGTAGGTGCATAAAAATGCAAATCTCGACTACCGAGCAATTTAAATGTTCCAGCAGCAAAACCATCTGTGAAATTTAGACACTTTTTATCGGTAGAAAGCTTCCAGCCCGATGTTTTGTATTCTACAGAACGAGTGTGTTTTTTAAATTGTGGGTATCCCTTTTTCCCTGGCTTCTTAACCTTACAATTTGAGAAGAAACGTTGAATAGCAAAAAGGGCATCGTTCCGCCGAAGCTTGACGCGCCATTGAGTTAAGTTTACCTGCCCATTCAAACTCATGAGCCATGATGGCGCATTGTTTGTAGAGATCGACTAATTTAACTCCCTGATTATCGATCCAATATCTAAGAGCTTTGTTTCGGACAAACTGCGCTGTGCGGATCATCTCGTCGATAACCCGGTACTGCTGTGGCTTGCCTTTTAACTTGAACTCTAGTACAATCATGGAATTATTCTATCATGTTTACAGGCAATTGTGGCTATAAATCAACTGATTTATGAATCTTTACACTCCCAATTAAAGCCGTCCTATAAGGCGATGTGAGTCAGCGGAGCCGAAGTAACGGGGCTTTAGACCCCATTTTTTGGTAAATAAGCTCTGACAGAAATTTGTCTGTCTAGAATTTGTCTATCAATCTTGAAATGACAGTCAACAGTTAACAGTGAACAGTCAACAGTTAACAGTGAACAGTCAACTGTCATATGATTACCTGCCGCCGACAACAACATTTTTAATTCGCAAATGGGGGCCACCGACACTTACTGGTAAGCCGCCCTGGCCACCTTTGCCACAACCGCCATAGGCATAAACTGAGTCATTTCCGATCGCCTCAATATCCTTTAGCGTCTGAAATACATTACCACTTAAGGTGACATCACTCACGGGTTCAGCCAATTTGCCGTCGCGAATCATATAACCTTGAGCCGCCGCAAAGGTAAACATTTCACCGTTAGTTTGTCCCCCCAACATCCGCACTGCATAAACTCCTTCTTCAATGTCGCCAATCATTTCGTCAAAGGAATTTTCGCCAGATTCGATCGCAGTATTCGTCATCCGCACCAACGGCATAAAAGTAGCACTCAAAGCCCGTGCATTTCCCGTCGGAGATTCACCCATTTTGCCCGCAGTCTCGCGATTGTGCATTCGTTGGGTTAAAACGCCATTTTTAATTAAATGCTTGCACTGAGCAGGCACTCCTTCGTCATCGTATTTCAATGTTCCCGGTAATCCCGGCAAAGTCGCGTCGTCAATTACATTCAATTGTGCGATCGCAACTGGCTTGCCCAAAGTCAACAATTCCTGCATTTTTGGGTTTTCGTAAATGCCGTCAGCTTCCGATAAATGTCCGAATGCTTCGTGAATAAATACCCCTGATAAATAAGGGTCTAAAATCACCGGATACTGGCCACCTTTCACTGATTTTGCTTCAAGTTGACCCACAGCTCGAACCGCAGCATTCTTAACACGATCTTCGATATTTGTCAAGACATTGTAATCAGATCGCGAATGAATTGACTCAAACCCTTGGCGGACGACACCGCCGTCACCACGGGCGATTGCCCCAAAACGTCCGGTGACATCCAACCGTTCTTGAGCGATGGAAGTGCCTTGGGAATTCACAAAGTAAGTAATCCCAAATCTGTCGCTATAACCAGCCATTGTAGTCTGAATTCGCGGGTCATAATCTAATAGCAATTGGTTGTAAGATTCCAACAACTTCCGCTTTTCTGCTAGAGTAATTCCCCGTGGATCGCGACCCAATTCCACCGCTACATAATCTTGAACCGGGGTGACATCTGCTAGTACAGTTTTGTCGCTACCCACTAAGCGAGACTGAACCACAGCTTCTTCAATACGGTCTTTTAATTCAGCCAAACCATTAAAAGTTACAAAACTCCAGCCACCTTTGTGACAAGCCCGGATGCCGCCAGCTAGACTAAAACTGCGGTTGACAGCATCTAACTGAACACCGCGAAAACTAATGGCTGTTGACTCGCTTTTTTCGAGGCGAACTTCTAGATAATCTACGCGATCGCGGTAAGATGCGATCGCTTCCATCAACAGTACCTGCATTGACTTTTGCTCCCTATATTGATTGACCGTAGCGGTGAATAAAATAATTCCTAACTTTAGTCTAATCTTTTTGCCCAATCTACGGGGGCGATCGCATTGGCTCAGGGTACTGATGTTGATCGGGGTACTGATTGCGATCCCTGAGCCCTTCGACACTTCGACTACGCTCAGCGCACCGCTTCGCTCAGGGTACTGATTGCGATCCCTGAGCCCTTCGGCTACGCTCAGGATAAACGCAGTCGTTGGGTCTTCTTCCTTCTTCCTTCTTCCTTCTTCCTTCTTCCTTCTTCCTTCTTCCTTCTTCCTTCTTCCTTCTTCCCGATATCAATTTATACCAAAATTAGACAAATTAACTATGGGTTTTCGACTAAAATAAATCTATCCTAGTACCAAACAATCTAGTTAAGTTAGTCACATATGCTGTACTTGAGAGTGAAAAACTTCCAAATTTCACCGTATTTAGCCGCAATTTCCGCATCTGTAGCAATTTTGACTGGTGTTTGGCTTTTAGATCGATCGGAACAACAACGCTTTCGACAGTACAACCGTGCTAACACCCTCCATCAAATCAGCACAGTCCGTTCTCATCTCGAAGGTTCTTTGAACTCACGGCTATTTCTGATGCGCGGTATGGTGGCTTACCTCTCCAACAACCCAAATATCAGCAAAGCGGAATTTGCAGCTACCGCCAGAATTCTGATGGGACAACAAACTGGCATTCGTAGCATCAGTTTGATTAAGGGCACAACTATCATTGACATTTATCCGCGCAAAGGCAATGAAGTAGTTATTGGAGTTGATTTGAACGCCGTACCCAAACAGCGACAAATCGTCAAAGATGCGATCGCTACCAGAAAACCCGTACTTGACGGGCCAGTGCAATTATTGCAGGGCGGCGTAGGGTTTATCAATCGATCGCCCATTTTTCTCACCCCCCCTGGAAAAACTCAAGAAAAAGGAGTTTATTGGGGGTTGACAAGCGTTGTCATGGATAAAGATACCTTCCTCCAGGAAGCAGGAATGAAAGACCCCTCAGCTAAGCAGGAATATGCTCTCCGGGGTAAAGACGAGAAGGGAGTGTTCGGTGAAGCATTCTTCGGCGACGGGGCAATTTTTCAGCAAGATCCCGTACTGCTGAAAGTGACTTTGCCCAACAGTTCCTGGCAGTTAGCTGCAATTCCTCTGGGGGGATGGCCAAAGAATTCGCCATTCCGGGGGGTTTGGCTGACTGGAGGCGGGCTGTTGGCACTTTTGGGTGGGGTGGTGGCGTTTAACTGGGTGTATGGGCCGGCCAAGTTGCGCGCAAGTGAGGCCAAGTATCGGCAATTGGTTGAGAATGCTAATAGCATCATTGTGCAGTTGGACAGTCAGGGCAATGTTACTTTTTTCAATGAGTTTGCTGAAACTTTTTTGGGGTATTCAAAAGCAGAAATAATTGGCAAAAGTGCGATCGGGACTCTGATATCGGGTACAGATTTAGACATTGTGGCAATGACTAGAGATTTCCTGCCACACGCGGAACGATACTTCAATCAGGAAAATAAAATTATCCACCGCCATGGAGAAACCATGTGGATAGTCTGGAGAAATCAACCTTTGGTGGATGAAAAAGGACGCTTGAGAGGATTGCTATGTGTGGGGACAGATATTAGCGATCGCAAATTAGCTGAAATCGCCATGCAAGATTCTGAAGCAGAACTGCGGGCTTTATTTGCAGCCATGAATGATGTCATTTTTGTGATTGATATAGAGGGACGTTATCTAAAAGTTGCGCCGACAAATCCCGAACTTTTGTGTAGGCCATCAGCAGAAATTATCAACAAGACTCTGCACGAAGTCCTTCCACTAGAAACAGCAGATATTTTTCTCTCCAAAATTCAACTTGTCGCCGACACAAAGCAAAACCAATCAGTAGAATATAGTCTGGAAATTGGCAAACGAGAAATTTGGTTTGTTGCTAACATCACGCCAATGGAAGACCATACTGTGCTCTGGATGGCTCGTGACATTACCAAGCGCAAGCAGGCTGAAAGTTGGTTGACAGATCAAAAACAAATATTAGAAATGATTGCGAAGAACACTTCTCTGAGCGATACTTTAAATGCTTTAGTTAAAATGATTGAACAGCAATCTAGAGATATGATGGGTTCAATTTTGCTTTTAGATCGAGAAGGCAAACACCTGATGCACGGAGCCGCACCGAGTTTACCTGAGAGTTATAATGCTGCTATTCATGGTATCGCGATCGGTCCTAATGTTGGTTCCTGTGGTACTGCTGTCTATCGCAAGGAGTCTGTGATTGTCACAGATATTGCCAGCGATCCGCTATGGGCAAATTATCGATATTTTGTATTAGGTTTTGGACTGAGAGCTTGTTGGTCTACTCCTATTTTATCATGTCAGGGTAAAGTGTTGGGAACTTTTGCGATCTATTATTCTCAGCCACAGACTCCCCAAGATTTTGAGAGGCAACTCATCGAAGTGGCAATAAGTTTAGCCGGAATTGCGATCGAGCAAAAACAAGCAGAAGAGAGTCTTCAACAATTAAATGAAAACTTAGAAAATAGAGTAATCGAGCGGACATCGGAATTGAGCAAAGCTTTTGAGCAGTTGCAAACCGAAATTGCCGAACGCCAGGAAGCAGAGCAAGAATTGACAGCAAGCGAGAGGAGATTTCAAAAGCTAGCAGCCAATTTGCCGGGGATGATTTATCAATGTTTGTTGCGGCCAGATAACTCTGTAAGTTTTCCTTACGTGAGTCCGGCTTGCCGAGAAATGTTTGGAATAGAACCAGAAGCAATTCAGCAAAATTCTGATTTGTTAATAGATTTAGTTCATCCAGATGACCGCCAAAATTATGACGAATCCGTTGCTATCTCTGCCCAAAATATGCAGCCTTGGTATTGGGAAGGAAGGCTAGTTCTGCCCTCGGCTAAAATCAAATGGTTTCAGGTAATTTCCCGTCCCGAAGCTCAAGAAAACGGGGATATTCTTTGGGACGGTATCACCATTGATATTACCGATCGCAAACAAGCTGAATTAGCTTTGCAAGAAAGCCAGCAGTTTATTCAAAAAATAGCCGATGCTACTCCCGGTATTTTGTATCTCTACGACTTAGAAGAACAGCGAAATATCTACGCTAATTCTTCAGTAGGAACACTTTTGGGCTATACATTTGATGAAATCAAAGAGATGGGATCGATGCTGATGCCTCAGCTAATCTACCCGGAAGATCTGATCAAAATCCTAGAATATCATTCTAGCTTTGCAGGAATTCAAGATGGCGAAGTTTGGGAAATAGAGTATCGAATGTTAGCAGCAAATGGTGAATGGTTTTGGCTGCAAAGTCGGGATACTATTTTTAGTAGGAATGCCGATGGCGAACCCAAGGTGATCATTGGATTTGCACAGGATATTACGACTCGCAAAGCAGCAGAGTCAGCACTCATAAAAAGTGAGGTACGAGAAAGGGAAAAAGCTCAACAACTCGCAGCAACGCTGGTGGAATTACGCTCTACTCAAACTCAGTTAGTTCAAACTGAAAAAATGTCTTCTCTTGGGCAATTGGTGGCTGGTATCGCTCACGAGGTCAACAATCCTGTTAATTTTATTCATGCTAATATTGCTTATCTTCAACAGTATACCAAACAGTTGCTAGAACTGGTAAGTCTTTACGAACAAGAATATCCCGAACCTAATCCGATAATTGTTGATAAAATTGAGCAAATAGATTTGGATTTTATGGCTGAAGATTTAATAAAAATTGTCGGTTCAATGCAGGTGGGAACACAACGCATCCGGCAGATTGTTTTGTCTCTGCGTAATTTTTCGCGACTAGATGAATCAGAAATGAAGCCGGTCGATATTCATGCAGGGATTGAGAGCACTTTGTTGATTTTGCAGCACCGTTTGAAGGGTCTGAATGGCACGTCTCCAATTAAAGTAATCAATGACTTCGGCGAGTTGCCGCTAGTAGATTGCTATGCTAGTCAACTGAATCAGGTGTTTATGAATATTATTGCTAATGGTATTGATGCGATCGAGGAACGGTATCAAAAGTCATCTATGATGGAATCTGAGGCAAATCCTGGTATAATTGTGATCGCTACCAAGGTGATTTGTCAGAAGATGGTGTCGATTGAAATTTCGGACAATGGTATGGGAATGCCACAGACGGTGATCGATCGCATTTTTAATCCGTTTTATACTACAAAAGAAGTTGGGAAAGGTACGGGTTTGGGAATGTCGATTTCCCACTCGATTGTGGTGGAGAAGCACAAGGGCAAGATTGAGTGTACTTCAGAAATAGGGCGTGGCACAACTTTTCGGATTCAAATTCCGATCGGGCTACTACACAATTGACCGAAAGCAATTAGCGATTAAAATAGATGCAAGCTGCTAGCGAAGCGGTGCTGCATCAAACCTTTAATTGTAGAAAATTATAACTCATGGCTTTAATCATCGAAGCGTTGCAGGCAATGGGATACAATGTCCGCTGGATGTCTTGGAATTTGTTTTTAGCTTTAGTACCGCTGGCGCTAAGTTTTTGGCTGTTTCGCAAACCTCGATCGCGCTGGCTAATGTGGGGAACTGGTTTTCTCCTCGGCGCTACTTTTTTACCCAGTACACGGCTGTTTTTAGCGCATCTGAAGCACATTTTGCAAGATTTGGGCAAAACTTATATTTTGGGGGCGATCGCGATTACAGTCGCACTGATGGCTGTAGATATCTGGGTAATCCGACAGCGTGGAGTTCGTTCTCTCCGTTGGTGGGCTGGTTTTTTTGCATTCATCGCTTTTTTGCCGAATGCGCCCTACGTTTTGACTGATATCATCCACCTGATCCAGCAGAGTCAACAGGGACAATCGGTGTGGGTGGTAACTCTGGCTTTGATTCCACAATATTTAGTGTTTATGATAGCAGGGTTTGAGGCTTACGTGTTATCAGTAATGAGTTTGGGTTACTATTTGACTCAACAAGGTTGGGGGAAATTTGTCCTATTAGCAGAACTAACTATACACGCACTTTCGGCGATCGGCATTTATTTAGGGCGATTTATCCGCTTCAATAGTTGGGATCTCCTGACTAATCCCGATGCCTTAGTTAACACCGTGATGAATGATTTAATTGGGAAACGTCCGGTGGTAGTAATGGCTGCAACTTTCGTAGTAATTGCTGTTTTTTATTGGCTAATGAAGCAAGTCAGCCTAGGGATTAGCCACCGATTTTATTCGCAGTCGGAGTTTGCGGGCGAAAGTGGTAATTCTTCAGAACCAATTGATGTCAGATTCTAGGGTTTTTATGTAGTTGTCAGCCAGCCAAGTCCGACAGAAGTCTCAACCCCTGTCTAATAGCGAAAGTCCTCTCTCTCTTGACTGAAGAACTCATGATTCCTCTTGAGAGGACTTTAGCTTTGAGGCATGGGTTTCAACCCTTGCCGGACTATTTAACAATGCCCAAAACTGATGCAGATTCAGAACCCATAATTTTACCCAAACTAGGTGCTCTTTGAACCTCTGCAATTTTGGGAATCAAAAGTTGATTCGCATAAATCCGAGGATTATCTTGAGCAATTTGGACATAGGATTCCCTGACTTCTGCATTGACTGCGACAGTCTTCGCATCATAAACCTGCATCGCCATCTTGGGATAGAAACCAATGCCAACAATCGGGATTAAAAAGCAAAATGCGATCGCAACTTCACGAGGTTGAGCATCAATAAACGGTGCATCACCAGGCAAAACGCAACTATTACCAAAACAAACTGCTTCATCCAGATTGTTTCTCTGATTCTGCAAATTTAGATCCTCAAGGTCACAAGCTGCTAGTGTGCCACAGTTATAGAATAGCTGGCGCAGCATCGAGAGCAAATAAATAGGTGTCAAAATTACTCCTACCGCTGCGAGGAAAATAATTACTGCGCGGAAAGAATCGCTGTAGATATCGCTAGTTGCGACACCCACAAATACTGAAAGTTCGCTAGCAAAACCACTCATACCAGGAAGTGCTAAGGAAGCCAGAGCACCTGCGGTAAACAAGGCAAAAACTTTCGGCATGACTTTGCCAATTTCGCCCATTTCATCCATGATCATGGTATGGGTGCGATCGTAAGTAACGCCAGCCAGGAAAAACAATACTGAGGCGATTAAACCGTGGGAAATCATTTGCAAAAGTGCACCGTTGATTCCCAAATCGGTGAAGGAAGCAATACCCAACAATACGAATCCCATGTGAGAAATCGACGAATTCGCTAGGCGGCGCTTCATGTTCGATTGGCCGAAGGAATTGAGAGCCCCATAGATGATATTGACTACGCCGAGCACCATCATAATCGGTGCAAAGTAAACGTGGGCTTTGGGAAGAAGTTCTAAATTGAGACGAATTAGTCCGTATCCACCCATTTTTAACAGCACGCCAGCGAGAATCATCGACACCGGAGAAGATGCTTCACCGTGGGCATCAGGTAGCCAAGTATGGAAGGGGAAAATCGCCAGTTTAACGCCGAAAGCAATGAACAATCCCGCATAAAGCAGTAATTCTAAACCCAGTGGGTAGTCTTTCAAGCCTAGTTCTACCATGTCGAAGGTGGGAGTGCCTCCGCCGTAGAATCCCATTGCTAAAGCAGCTATCAGAATGAAAATCGAAGCGCCTGCGGTATAAATCAAGAATTTGGTAGCTGCGTAGCGACGGTTTTGGCCGCCCCAAATGGAGATTAATAGGTAAACCGGAATTAGTTCTAGTTCCCAGACAATGAACAGTAGCATGATGTCTTGGGCGACGAAGACTCCTATTTGTGCGGAGTACATCACCAGCATGAGGAAGTAAAAAAGTTTTGGTTTGCGATCGACTTCCCAGGCTGCAAAGATTGATAATGTCGTCACCAGTCCAGTCAACAGTACCAGTGGCACTGACAGTCCGTCAACTGAAACAGACCAGTTGAGGCCTAGAGAAGGTATCCAGGAATATTTCTCTACGATTTGGAAAGTGGAGATGGTTGGATCGTAATGTGTCCAAAACACCCAGCACATTAATACAAAATCTGCAATTCCGACGCCCAGGGCGTACCAACGCACAGTTTTGCCATTTGTATCGGGCAGAAAAGGGATGGCGATGGAAGCTACGAGGGGTAGCATGACAATCGCGGTCAGCCAAGGAAATTGATCCGCTATCATAGTGAGAAGACATACTCAATTACAAAGTTACTAGAATTATAATACTAAATTTAATAAAAACTTAAGATTTACCAATATTTTTTTAGATCGAAAGGGCAGTAAGTCTACATATCATGAATTGCCACAAAAGTCAAGATATTTAGTCATTTGTTTCTGAGAAATGCTATAGAGAGAAGAGCCGATCGCCAAAATCTGCAATTAAAGTGCGATCGACTAATTGCGATCGCCATTTTTCCGGTATACCAGATTCTCCGTAAAAAGCCCCAGCCAACTGCCCGTAAACCGCACCAGTAGTATCCGCATCATCACCCAAATTCACAGCCAACAAACAACCTTCCGCAAAAGAATCACTGTGATAAAAAGCCCAAAGCGCCGCCTCCAAAGACTTAACAACATAACCCGTACCTTTAATTTCAGGAGGTTGTCGCCGCTTAAAAGAACCAGCCGCAATCTCATCAATCTCTGCTACCAATGGATTAGCTTCCCAATATCCAGAAATCGGACAATATCTTTCCGAAAGCAAGACATCTTTCGCAACCCCATTCACAGCCCCCGCAATTAAATTACCAAAATAGCGACAAGCATCTACACAAGTAGCAGCACCGTGAGTAGTTCGCGAACTTTCTCCAGATTTCTCTATGACTTCCAAAGGGTTTTTCGCATAAAATAAAGGCACGGGAGCCAAACGCATAATCGAACCATTTCCAGCAGTATGAGCTTCGGTAGAACCGCAGAAAGGTTTTCGTGTATTTGTAAATTCTAAAAGTGATTGTCGAACCGTATTACCAATATCAAAACATTTGCCCGTACTGCTCAAATGACCCTTTTGCCACCAGCGCAGATATGTTTCTAATTGATGAATTGGAGCGAAACGTTGTTTCTCAATCAAACTTTCAGCTAAACAAAGTGCCATCGAAGTATCATCAGTCCACTCGCCTGGTTTCAGTCTAAACGGGCCGCCACCAACCATATCATTAATAGGTGCAAAAGTTCCTGGGCGACAGAACTCTAAAGTTGTACCCAAAGCATCACCAACTGCCAAACCGAGAAGACTACCGCGATAACGTTCTATTTGCTGCATATAGTAATGGGGAATGGGGAATTGGGAATGGGGAATTGGGAATGGGGAATTGGGAATGGGGAATTGGGAATGGGTAACAAATAACAACAGTTAACAGTCAACAGTCAACAGTCAACAGTTAACAATCGAGCTAATATTGATCATACCCGAACTCAGACCCGTCCCATGACACCCGATGCCTTCCCCGGAGCGACTTCCGCCCCAGACTCTCCAGCGACACCCGAAATCAGCCTTGATATGCAAGTCCGTCTGAAAACCGAAGATGGACAGCTACTGCTGCTACTCCCCTCAGAAACTAACGCCAGTGAAACACCAACAGCCGCAGCCTCTACTTGGACTGAACTTTGGCAACAGTTAAAAGTTAGGCTGAATGCAGGAGAACGTTTTTGGCAGGCAAATGCCGAAGTACAATTGATGGCGAACGATCGCCTTTTAGATATTCGCCAACTCCAAGAAATCGCCGAAGCCCTATTGGAAGTGGAACTGCAACTCAAACGAGTTCACACCAACCGCCGTCAAACAGCCGTTGCCGCAGCCACCGTCGGCTATTGTGTAGAACAGCAGCCTCCTGTATCTTCCCTGAGCAAAGCCCCCACGGAAAAACCCCAATCCCTAGCGGAACCTTTATATTTGCAGATGACAGTGCGATCGGGCGTAGAAATTCGCCATCCTGGCACTGTCGTACTTTTGGGAGATGTCAATCCAGGCGGCTCAATCATCGCCGGAGGGGATATCCTAGTTTGGGGTCGTTTGCGAGGTGTCGTTCATGCCGGTGCTGGCGGCAACATCAATAGTGTGATTATGACCTTGCAGATGGAACCGATGGTGATTAGGATTGCTAAATATGTTGCCAGAGGCCCTGAAACCTCGCCCACTCAGTTTTTCCCAGAAGTCGCCTACGTGACAGATAAAGGGATTCGGATTGGTAGAGCTGCTGATTTTGACAAATCCATGTTAATGGGTTAGTTATTATTGGCTAGTTGTTATTAGTTATTGGTTAGTTGCCGTACCCTGAGCGGAGTCGAAGGGTTATTTGTTACCAATGCCCAATTCCCAATGCCCAATTCCCAATGCCCAATTCCCAATTACCAGTAAATTGGGTCTAAAGCCTCGTCCTTTTAGGACGGCTTTAATTATCCAGATTCATTCTTTTTTTCGTTTCCGGCAATCATTATTAATAGCATGGTAAAATAGAGTGATACTACAGGTAGAGTAACCGCTAGCACAAATGGGTAGTCAATCCCAAAATGACTGGCTAGGAAATAATAATGGTTAGTGGGTGGCGAAAACCACGAAAAACATAGCTAGGGTAACGAACGTAACCCAGACCAGAAAACTCAAATCTTGAATATTAAACGTACCGTGGGGCACACGGGAACAAGAGAGGAAACTCTCGCTTCGCTTGGGGAGATAAGCCCTCTGGGATTGTCTAAGTTAGGCTCAAAACTTAGTTCTATTGAACGGGTTTTTGGTTTAAGTAATGCCGAAAGGATAGACAATTTAAAGGTGTATCGGTGAACCAAGAATCCCCGTGCATTCATGCCGGCGAGTGTCAATAAATCTAAAATCTAAAATCGCTTATGGCTCGCATTATTGTTGTTACATCAGGGAAAGGCGGAGTTGGTAAAACCACTTCCACAGCAAATCTTGGCATGGCTTTAGCTAAGCGGGGGCGCAGTGTTGCCGTGATTGATGCCGATTTTGGTCTCAGAAACTTAGACTTGCTGCTCGGCTTGGAAAATCGCATTGTTTACACCGCACTCGAAGTTCTCGCAGGGGAGTGCAGATTAGAGCAAGCTTTGGTGAAAGATAAGCGACAGCCGCGTTTGGTATTGTTGCCGGCGGCTCAAACTCGAATGAAAGATGCCATTAGCGCTGAACAAATGAAGCAACTTGTGGGGATGTTGGGCGAAAAATATGATTATATTTTAATCGATTCTCCAGCCGGCATTGAACAGGGTTTTCAAAATGCGATCGCCCCGGCTCAAGAAGGTATCATTGTCACTACTCCAGAAATTGCTGCTGTCCGTGATGCCGATCGAGTCATCGGTCTACTAGAAGCCAACAACGTCAAAAAAATTAGGCTGATTGTCAACCGCATCAGACCTGCAATGGTGCTCGCTAATGATATGATGTCGGTGCAAGACGTGCGGGAAATCCTCGCCATACCGCTGCTGGGCGTAGTTCCTGACGACGAGCGCGTCATTGTTTCTACAAACCGGGGGGAACCATTGGTTTTGTCAGAAACACCCTCTTTAGCAGGAACCGCTTTCGACAATATTGCTCGTCGCTTAGAAGGGGAAAAAGTAGATTTTCTCGATCTAAATCCCCGTCCCGAAACCTTTTTCAGTCGTCTCCGTAAGTTTTTCAATACTAAGATTATGTAGTCTGTCGTAAAAATTGCCATGAGGCTTTCACAAATAACGACCTTCCTTCTTCCTGACATCCGTTACATCCGTTACATAATCCGTTGCCGAACATCCGTTAAATCCGTTACAAAATCCGTTGCCGAACTTCCTTCTTCTATGCCTAGCCCTTGACAACCGATCCAAATCATGATATATACACTTCTCGAACGACTTTTCCCGCGCACGTCAGACAATAGCCGCGATGAGGTAAAACGCCGCCTCAAACTGGTTCTCGCCCATGATAGGTCAGAACTCAGCCCAGAAATGATTGAGTCAATGCGCCGAGAAATTCTAGAGGTGGTGTCTCGGTACGTGGAAATTGATACTACGGAGTCGGAGTTTTCCCTCGCTAGCGACCAACGGGCCACGTCTCTGATTGCCAATCTCCCCATCCGGCGAGTCAGAGTCGAACGTTCACCGGAGTATGTACCAGAAGATCTAGTCGAAGCTCTTCCCGACACTACAGACTAACATCGAAGTCTTGTGATAGCTTCTCACAATAGAAGTCAAATTTTTGTTTCAACTCCGAGGGTGGAAAAATTTTGAGTGTTTCATTTTAAACTATTAAAGCTGTCGTTTTTTGTCTTTCTGCCGTCTCCCTACTTAATAATTAATCGCTCTTTCCAGTGGTGATTGTAACTGAAGTTCTAAAGGTCGATCGGACCTAATTTCTAGGCCAAGAAAATCATTTTTTACTAACATTTTTTCGCCGATTTCCGCAGTGGTTCTCGGCCAGAGTACCCAACGACTTCCTTGGGTAAGAGCGTTTAAGTTTGCAGACTCTTTGATATCATGCTGAGTTAGCCAAATAATCGGCAGTTTGGGCAGTCTCTCAACAACATCTTCCCCTGCATTAACTGCTGCTAAAGTTTCCAAAACTACCCGGTTCCCCGATACGATTCCAGTTCCGGCAGTCCAAAGTTTGACGTTTAACAAACGCTTGCTAGCATAGAAATAAAGGGACGCAGCTACTGTCACGGCTCGTTCAAATTCCTTTGGTTCCCAGGTGGCACCGCTGTCGAGAGCAATAATAATTTCTTGACCGCCGGCTGCAACTTCCAACTCCCGCACCCGCAGTTCCCCGTAGCGGGCGCTGGTGCGCCAGTGAATCAGTCTGGTGGGGTCTCCGTGTCGGTAGGGTCTCAGGTTACGGGTGAGGCCTTCTGTAGCATTTTGCGATCTGCTACGATCGTACAATTGCGGACTGTCTTCTTGACCGATGCGATCGATCAAAGGACAAGTGCTCAACGGCAAAACCTGCGGGTAAACCACCGCCACCGCCTTAACCGGGTGGCTGCGTCGGCACCAAAATAACCCCAAAGGTGCTGCTGTCCTCAAGTACACCTCCTGCCAGCGATAAACGCCCCGCCGCTGGACTTCCAGGTAGTATGTATCCGTGTAAATACTGTGGGCTGCTATGACTTCGATCGCGCGAACAACCTGCTTTCCCAGTACAAATGGCAAGATGTCCACCACTTGCAACAGGGTTTTAGGTTCCTGGGAGCGATTTTCGATTTCTAGTTCGATCGTAATTTGGTCGCCCACACTCACAGGCTCGATCGCACAACGGCGGACTTGCAACGAATGGAGCGATCGAGTCGATAAAAACGCCGCTATTCCCAACAGCGCCAAACTCCCACCGCTGAGCGCGTACAGCCACCCAGACATTGTATTAGTAGCAGCACCAAAAAAGAAAACAGTCAACCCGATCAACAGCCCGCCCGCATAAGCAGGAGTTACAGCGCGAGTTTCGAGCCAGTCGGCAATTTGGTGACCAATGTTCATAGCTGTTTAAATTGTTAGTAATGGTTAATCAAAGGCATTCTTAATCACTGAAATCCTGGCTATTATCCCTTCTTCCTTCTTCGGTTCCTGAGCGTAGTCGAAGGACTTTCTTCCTTCTTCGGTTCCTGAGCGTAGTCGAAGGACTTTCTTCCTTCTTCGGTTCCTGAGAGGACTTTCTTCCTTCTTCGGTTCCTGAGCGTAGTCGAAGGACTTTCTTCCTTCTTCCTTCAATCCGTTACAGAATCCGTTGCCAAACTTCCTTCAATCCGTTACATCCGTTAAATCCGTTACAGAATCCGTTGCCGAACTTCCTTCTTCCTTGGAGACGAAAAAAATGAACCCACTAGATAATCCTACACCCGTTCGACCAGACGCTCAAGCCCGCCGTACACCGCCACCGCCACCACCCTTGGCAGGGAATCATCCAGCGCCACCCCCAGCACCCGCAGCGGCGCCCGCAGCCCAGCGACAGCCAGAAGTTCCCCTCAGTACGATCGAACAAATGGTCAGAGATGCCCATACCGCGGCCGCTTCCGACATTCACATTCGAGTCGGCCAAGTACCTCGATTTCGGATTCGGGGCGTGATGCAACTAGCGATGAATCATGTCAAAGTAACCCCAGAAATTTTTGAACAATACTTAGCAGAAATGTTCAGTTCCGAACAGCGAAAACAGTTCACAACTACCAAAGAATTAGATGCAGCAATTTTTTATCCTGGCTTCGTCCGGTGTCGGGTAAACTGTTTTGATTCTCTGAATGGTGGTGCCATAGTATTGCGTTTGATCAATCTGGAAATACCTACTATCGATGCCATGAGGTTGCCAGAAGTTCTCAAAAATATCATCCTGCGATCCCAGGGATTAATATTAGTTACCGGGCCTACTGGTTCGGGAAAATCGACAACAGTAGCTGCGATGATCGACCACCTCAACCAGATGGAACAAAAGCACGTAGTTACCATTGAAGACCCGATCGAATTCATTCACCCTTCTAAGAAATGCTTAGTCAGCCAGAGGGAAGTAGGCTTACACACCCACGAGTTTCAACAGGCATTGCGGGCTGTCTTGCGGGAAGACCCCGATGTCATTCTAATTGGCGAAATGCGCGATCGCGTCACCATCAATACAGCCTTACAAGCAGCTCAAACTGGTCACTTAGTATTAGGAACTCTGCACACACGCAGCGCCATCAATGCTATCAACCGCTTGTTGAATATGTATCCGCCCGAAGAACAGCAGGCGATGCGGATTCAAATTTGCGACTCTTTGGTAGCAGTAGTTGCCCAACTTTTGTTACCAACCGTTGACAACCGCCGCGTCGCAGTTCACGACATTTTGGTGAATACACCTGCTATGCACGATTACTTGATGAAAGGTGATGATGACGAGGCTTTCCGGTTGATGGAACATGATACTTATGAGGGAATGCAGATTATCAACCAAGCTCTTTACGCACTTGTACTTGAGGGCAGAGTTACGATCGAAGAAGCAGCAAAAGCGTCTCCCGAAGCGACCGATTTAGACCGTCGCTTGCGGACAGGAGGCTACGATGCTGCGGACGCTCGCGGCTTTGAAGGTAGCAAAAAAGAACGGCGCGTTACTTCTAGGTAGCAGAATTTGTAGGGGCAAACCCCCCGTGGTTGCCCCATATATATAGCTCGAAAAAGTGAGGTATGCCCTATGCCCTATGCCCTATGCCCTATGCCCTATGCCCTATGCCCGACAGTACCTCATCTTTCTGAGAAAGGCTATATATTCATAAGATTTAATATTAAGTTTTTTTAACAACCGCCTGACTTTACATTAACTTTAAAATTTGAGCTAAAATCCTCTGTTATTGCAAAGAAATGGTAAAGATCTGTTGTGAGTGTTGCTAAGCTCTAACCAGTTAAGATTATAGTTGTAATAAGATTTTTTTTGTAGAAAACGTTCCGATAAAGTATATTTTTTAAATCAAAGGAGCCAAAAAGTGAAGATTGCATCTAACACCTCAGAAGTATTTAGTAAAGCCGAAATCATCGATCGCATCCAACAGCTAGTTCCCCCAGGCTCTCCCGAACCTAAAAACCCTGAAATCCTTGCTACTCTTCAAACTTTGACCGCACAGTTAATCGCAGCCTACAAAGCCGACGGACAATTAGAAAGCGAACCTTTTGACGACGTGCGCGATCGCACCGTTCACCTCTACACCACCGAAGTCAGTAACAAACTCAAAGGAAAAACCATCCTAGTCACCGGCGGCGAAGGATGCGTCGGCAATTTCTTAATTGAAAAACTCCTCGAACTAGGCGCAAATCAAATCATTTGCGCCGACAAAGCCCGATGTCAAAACCCAGAAGAAACCCACCCTATTTTCGAGCGAAAAGGCACTGTCACCTTCTATGCTGCGGACATTCGCAACTTTGAAGCCCTAAAACACATATTTGAAGTAGAAAAGCCAGATATTGTCTTTCACCTAGCAGCTCAACGATCCCCCGGACTAGCTGAAATCCAAATCCGAGAAACAGTTACAACTAGCCTTTTGGGAACCCAAAATGTCATCCAACTCTGCGAAGAATACGACATAGAAAACTGCATATTTTCTTCCACAGGTAAAACATCTCGATATTTTACCACCGAAGTTTACGCCGCTTCCAAAAAGTTTGCCGAATGGCAATTTGCCAGAGCAGCTCAAGCCGGAAACGTCACTTACGGAATGGTTCGCTTTACTCATATGTTGGAAAACAGCTTGTTCTGCGAACAAATGTCCAACAAAGTCAAGCAAAGTAAGACTGTCAACGTTCACGCTCCCCACCGCTACGTCACCGCTCAAAATTTGGTCGAAGCCGTACATTTATTGTTGAACGGACTGGTTTTATCAGTTCCTGGAAAACTCAGATTTCTGACAGTCCGAAATCTTGGTTGGCCCACAGAAACTTTGGAAGTAGCACTCTACAAAATACTTGAGTCAGGCAAAAATATCCCGATTTATTTTCAAGGACTTTTACCAGGCTATGAAGAACCATTTTTCATGGGACAATTTGATTGGAGCAAACCTACAGAAATTCACCTGCTAATTAATGTTCTGGAAGACCCTTTTAGAATAGTCGAGGATTGTGGCGATATAGTCAGTGCAGAAGTAGCTCCTTTTTCTTTGCAGGTATTCGACAGACAAGTGTCGCACCTGGAAAGCTTAATTAGCAATCCAGATTTTCCAGAAGCGCAAATTAAACAAGTTCTGGTAGCCGCCGAAAAACAAGTGATTGCTTCCTCTTTCGCGTGGAGTTCAGCCCCAGATTTGTTGAAAATTTTGCAGTCGGGAATCAATCCGAAGAAATTGCAAGGTTACGGAACAGATATCGCTGACTATAACGAGATTATCCAGCTACTTGTACAAGGAATGTACGGCCGACTTAATGCAGAAGTGTTGTACAATGCTGAAGTTACTGCTGATGAATTTGATGAATTAATTGAAAGTCTGTCAACGGTGGATTCTATTGGAGTGGAGGTGCAGTATTTGCGATCGGTATCCAAAAGTTCCAAAGAATTTACAGAACTACCACTGTGCATTCAAAAAAAATCAGACCCTTTTGTTCTCCGCGATGCAGCTTAACACCTGTAGCACTAAGACTCAAAAAATCCGGTTTCTATCAATACAGCGTATCCCAGGTTTATGAAGTAGGGACACTCAAGCGTGTCCCTAGGTGTCAACTTAAGGTCAAACCCATAGTCCGGCTCTTGTTTAAACCCCCGCCTCAAAGCTAAAGTCGTCGGTCGCCGACTAATGAGTTCTTCAGTCCTCTTTGAGAGGACTGTCTTCTATTAGACAGGGGTTTAAACCCCTGGCGGACTCCCGGCTCACAGACGAACTTGGCGGGCTGACAGCTTAAGTTGACACTCCTTGGGCTTGGCCTTAGTCCTTACGGGGATTGGATGTGCAGGGTGCATCAATATATTGGCATATTGGCAAAATTCACATGATATGCTACCTTGGATAGCGTGACTAAATCAGTTGCCAAGTATAATTTAATAAAACTATTTTGATTAGATTCTGCTCATGACCGTAGAAAATAAAAATAAAATTAAGGTACTAAATTTGTGCAAATTAATCAGCTAGCGTTCCTATTTATTGATGTGATCCTATTTGCGATCGCCCTAATTCTCCTAATTCCCGTCGCAGTTCTATTTCTAGAATGCACCGCAGCCTTATTATCAGGCCCAAACCAAACATCCGAAACTAAATCGCCCCGTCCCAAAATAGCCGTTCTAATTCCCGCTTACAACGAAGCAGCAGGAATTGCAGCCACAATATCCACAATATTGCCGCAGCTAACAACCCAAGATCGCCTTCTAGTCATCGCAGACAACTGTACCGACGAAACAGCAGAAATTGCCCGTAACTGTGGCGCAAGCGCGATCGAGCGCCAAGACACCGAACGCAAAGGCAAGGGATACGCCCTAGATTTCGGCTTAGAGTCGATCGCCTCCAACCCCCCAGAAGTAGTAATCATGGTTGACGCAGACTGTATCTGTCAGCCAGACGCCTTAGAGACATTAGCCAGAGTTGCAGTTGCTTCCAAACGGCCAGTCCAAGCAACTTATCTCATGGAACAGCCACCAAATCCTACTCCGAAAGATTCCATTTCTGCCTTAGCATTTCTAGTAAAAAACTTAGTCCGACCCAGCGGCTTAAAACAGCTAGGATTCCCATCATTGCTAACAGGAACAGGCATGGCTTTTCCCTGGTCAATCATCCGATCGGTTTCCCTAGCCAGCAGCAATATTGTCGAAGATATGCAAATGAGTCTGGATTTGGCGATCGCCGGATCTCCAACCATGTTCTGCCCCGAAGCCAGAGTCACCGGGTGTTTACCACAGCAGCAGGAAGCCGCCAAAACTCAAAGAACCCGATGGGAGCACGGACACATCCAGACACTATTAACCCAAACTCCCCGCCTGACAACAGCCTCTGTCCAACAAAAACGATTTGACTTATTTGCGATCGCCCTCGACCTATCCGTCCCTCCGCTGTCGCTATTAGTCGCCATCTGGCTAGCAGCTTTTGCAGCCTCATTACTAGCAGCAACCTTCGGAACATCACCAATTCCTGCTATCTTGTTAGCAATACAAGGAATACTAATTTTAGTTTCAATTGTCGGCGCTTGGGCTAAATTTGGGCGTGCCGATATTTCTGGTTCCACCCTGTTATCCGTACCCTTTTACATCCTCTGGAAAATCCCTTTGTATTTCGGTTTTCTTCTGAAGCGACAAACCAAATGGATACGCACAGAACGTGATGTTTGAAAATTATTACAGAACTTACGCATGGGGGTCTAGAAACCGGGTTTTTTTACGAGAATACTTCACTGTGAGCAGCAGATTAAGTAAAAAACCCGGTTTCTTTGGTAAAAGTGTATCCAGGACTATAAAAAAAGCTCACTGATGCACCGGAATTTCAATCACAAACTCAGCCCCTTCACCCGGTGCGGAAATACACATTAGCTTCCCGCCATGTTTCTCTACCACAATCTGATAACTAATACTCAACCCCAAACCAGTACCCTTACCCACAGCTTTTGTAGTAAAGAAAGGGTCAAATATTCGCGATCGCACTTCCTCCCTCATCCCAGGGCCATTATCAGCAATATGAATTTTCACAAAATTTGTGTCACATACCTCAGTCCGAATCTCAATTTTCCGTTCACAGATTTGAGATAAAGGATTTTCTAATTTAGCCACTTTATCCTGCCCCCCAACTCCTAACTCCACTGCATCAATTGCATTGCTCAAAACATTCATAAACACCTGATTTAACCCAGAAGCATAACAATTTACCTTCGGCAGTTTACCATAGTTTTTTATCACATTAATTCCCGTTCCATCTGCATTATTTTTCACCTTGTGCTGCAAAATTAACAGAGTAGAATCAATCCCAGAGTGAATATCCACAGGTTTCATCTCAGCTTCATCCAGCCTGGAAAAATTCCGCAGCGACAGCACAATATTGCGGACACGCTCAACTCCAACCTGCATCGATTGCAGCATTTTAGGCAAGTCTTCTTGAATAAAACAGATGTCAATATCTGCTGTTTTAGCAACAATTTCAGGAGTAGGATTCGGGTAAGACTCCTGGTACAGCTCAATCAATCCCAGCAAATCCGATCCATAATCGCTAGCGTGGACGACATTGCCGTAGATGAAATTAATCGGATTATTAATTTCGTGAGCAACCCCCGCTACCAACTGCCCTAAAGAAGACATCTTTTCAGTTTGAATTAGTTGAGCTTGCGTCGATCGCAATTCGCACAAAGTAACTTCCAACTGTGTCGCTTTTTCCCTCAACTGTCCCTCCGAAGTCTTTAATTCCTGCGTGCGCTCTTCTACTCTCACCTCCAGCGTCCGCGAATAATCTTCCAACTGTTCCTTAGCATCCGACAAATTAGCAACGAGTACCGCATTTTCCAGAGATATAGCCGCTTGGGAAGAAAGTATTTTTAAAACTTCCAACCTAGTGGGAGAAAATGCTTCAGAAGTTAAATTATTTTCCAGATAAAGAATGCCTACGAGTTTGCTTTGATTCAGAATCGGAGTACAAAGCGCCGATCGCACCTGCTGCCTTTTAATATAGGGGTCCTGTGTAAATAGACCTTCCTTAGTAGCCTCACTTAACACCACATCAGAGTGCGTCCTTTCCACATAATTAATCACCGTTATTGGCAAAACCGACCCTGGGGCGAATGTCGGACATTGCTCAACCACAATATCCGAAGACTCCACCGAAGCCGCTGCTTGAATCAGCAATTTTCCTGACTTGGGCATCAACAGAAAACCTTTTTGTGCGCCAGCATTCTCGATCGCAATTTTCATCAACTTTTCTAACAACCTGTCCAGCACAATTTCACTAGCTAGCGCCTGAGATGCTTTCAAAACAGTTGTCAAATCTAGTACACTACTGTGACTGCTGCTCGTTGAAGTAGCATTAGTGCTAGTAATAGTTCGATCGCCACTGGATTTTGCCGCCGATGCAGGGGGTAAAGACATCGGATACTCCGACTCCAAATGCTTGACTTTGGCGGTTGCTCCCCAATGAAGATAGCCGTAGTAAGCATCTATCAGATAAATCTCAGCCACTTTTGGGCGATCGCCAGCCAGATAGAATTCTGCCGCCCGTTCGTTTGCTAGCGCTGCTTCGTGAGTGTATTCATGCTCCGAGGCTCCTTTCACCGCGCGATCGTAATACACAGCAGCTTTTTCATATTGTCCCAATACTCGCGCTTTCTGGGCCTCTACCAAATCATATTTATGTTGATAATTACCCGGAGAATTCACAGCCCAATGCTTCATTTTTTTCTGAAGCGAAGCAACTTTTTTTAAATATTTCTTCTGTTCGTTTTTTGAAGCTGTGGGATACAAAGCTAAGAGTGAGAGGGAATAGTAAAAATTGTGGCTAGGAACATACATCATGCTCATCACAGCCTCAGAGTAGTTTGATGCTGCTATGGCATTTTCAGCAGATTTAGCATAATCTTTAAATAGATAATTTAGCCATAATTTAGACAAATAAACTACGAATATTGCCAAATTATTTTGACTTTTTTTCAATGCTGGCAGCATAGTTTCTTCATTAAATCTCTCGCCAACTAGCAGGCAAGGATTAGCTGTTTTACCTTGCAAATTCAAGACAATTTGTGCCCCAACTATGGCTTGATAAATCATAAATTTATCCTGATAATTCACCAGCATTTTAATATATTGACTCTGCTGAATCTCCACGGAGTCGAGAGGTTCGCCACTCAATAATATATAATAGCTGTAAAAACTCCCACAATAACAAGCATTGTTGATATCTCCCGTTTCTATTCCACTCTGAATACCCTCAATTAAACCTGTAAAACTTGCTCTGCCACCCTCAGACCAGTGACGGATCAAAGCATTAACAATTAGTGAGATTTGAGAGTTATACAAGTTGGTCTGAAATCTCTCTAAAAGTGCCTGAGCCATTTGACCGTATCGGTATCCAGAATCCATATCACCTAACACCCCACAATGAATCACACCATAGTTTGCATAGGCGAAACTAGACAGTAGCGCATTCCCGTATTTCAGAGAAAGTGTCACCATTTTAAAGATGATCGATGGGAACATATCCGGTGCTACTATGAACGCAGCCGGGCTCATATTCGTTAAAATCCTGATAGCCGCAATTTTATTAGCATCAGTCATTGGTGGCAACTCAGCTAAATCCTCAATCCGTTTGTTTCCCACAGCTAATTTTGTCCGTATTAGCCCCATCAAAATATTGAATTTATTGGGTTTTTGAGGGAGATCGATTCGCAGCAGTTTCAAAGCTTCTAGAGCTATATCTATCGAAGCTTGAGGTTGACTTTGATTAAAGTAGAAAAAAACTTTTAGCTCGTAAACTTTAATTTTTTCTAGCAAATTTTTAGCGCGGGATATAATAACCTCTGATAGCTGGAACGCTCGCTCAAATTCGGTATTTATATAGGACAATTCCAGCGCTTCGAGATGGAGTTCCATAATTAAATCGTAGTGACTCTGCCAAGCTCGATCTGGCAGAAGTTCTAGACCTGCATTAAAATATTTGAGTGCTGCTTCATAGGCGGCAGAATCCTTAGCTTTCTTTCCCGCTATCAGATTGAAGTTAGCTAGTTCATCCCGCTTGGACTGATTGGTGATGAATTCCACTCCGATATTGAGTTGGTTGACAATATCAAAGATATTTTCTGCTATCTCCGATACCGTAGGGGCGGTGCCCCCGTGCCCGCCCTCGCCCCCGTGCCCGCCCTCGCCCCCGTGCCCGCCCTCCAATAACAGATACCCAATTTTCAAGTGAGTTTGTTTTTTCTGGGAGTCAGGGATCAGAGAATAGGCCGCTTGTTGTACGCGATCGTGCAAAAATCTGTAAGCAATTGAGCTTCTAGCCTGCGATACTTGAGATCGATCATTAATTGCCACTTTTCCTCCATCCTCTCCCTCTTGGGAGCCGATTTCCTCATCAAGTAGTGGAATTTTGTAAGCATCGCTCATTGGTAGAATTAAACCAACTTGCAGCGCATCCCATAAATCAGCAGCCGTTTCCGAGCTGGATTTTCCCCTAACAATTGCCAAATTTTCTAAACCAAAATGGTTGCCCATACAAGCAGCTAATTTTAATACTTGCTGCGTCTCCTCCGGCAGTTTTTGAATATTCCGAGCAACTAATTCAACGACACTGTAATGTGTAATGCTAGCGACTTCAATTTCCCTGATATCCCACTGCCACTCACCAACAGTGAAATCAAAAGCTAACAGTTTTTCTGAATGAATAGTTGAGAGAAGTTGAGTTATAAAAAATGGATTTCCGCCAGTTTTATTAAAAATTAACTCTGTCAAAGACTTTAATTTTTCGGTTTCATTACCCAAAGTATCCTCTACTAGCTCAGTGACGCTGCTCAACTCCAAACACTGGAGGATCATGTGATGCACCGCCACACCAGCCTGTTGAATTTTTTCGACAGTTTGAACGAAAGGATGAGTCAAATTAACTTCGTTATCTCGATAGGCTCCTATCAGTAAAAAATATCGGCTATCCAAGTCTGTTACCAGTTGCTGAATCAATTTTAAGGAAGCTAAATCTGCCCACTGCAAATCATCCAGAAATATAACTAAGGGGTGTTCTGCTTGGGCAAACACATTGAGAAATTGTTTAAAAAATTGATTAAAGCGATTTTGAGATTCTGTCGGCGCCAATTGGGGAACAGCAGGCTGCGAACCAATTATTAGTTCGACAGAAGGAACAACATCAATAATAATTCCACCGTTTTTCCCCAGCTTTGACAAAAGCTTTTCTTGCCAAATTGCCAACTCGTCTGAGCTGGTTGTTAATAACTGCTGCATCAGTGACTCAAAGGCTTGAGTTATTCCAGCATAAGGAATATCCCGCTTAAACTGGTCAAATTTGCCAGCTATAAAATAACCCCGCTGCCGTACAATTGGTTTGTGAACTTCACTGACAACTGAAGTTTTGCCAATGCCTGAGTAACCACTCACCAAAACCATCTCAGTTTTTCCAAAGCTAACTCGATCGAAAGCTGCCATCAAATCAGCGATTTCTTTTCTGCGACCATAGAGTTTTTGAGGAATCAAAAATTGACCTGATTTATCAATTATCCCCGGAATAAAACTTTCTATTTTGCCAGTAGTTTGTAACTGATTTAGACAATTTTCTAGGTCTGCGTTTAAGCCAAAAGCACTTTGATATCGGTCTTCGGCATTTTTAGCTAATAGTTTCATCACAATGGATGAAATTATCGGCGGGATTTCATTGTTTAGTTGATGGGGAGCAACGGGTGTCACCGCAATGTGGCTGTGAATTAATTCTAAGGGGTCGGTGGAGTTAAATGGCAATTCTCCTGTCAGCATTTCATAAAACGTGATGCCTAGAGAGTACAAGTCTGTTCGGTAGTCGAGGTCTCGGTTCATCCGACCAGTTTGCTCTGGGGATATATAGGCTAGAGTGCCTTCTAGCGCGGTGGTATTGCTATTTTGGTGAACTTCTCTAGATAGGCGCGTTGCCATGCTAAAGTCGGTGATTTTTACTTGTTTAAAGTCTGGGGTAATGATAATATTGGAGGGTTTAATATCTTTATGAATAATCTGGTTTTGATGCACTTCTCCGAGAGTTTGAGCCACTTGAATAGCTAGTGGCAAAAACTTCTGAATTTCAATATTTTTACCCGCTAAATGGTGTTTGAGAGATTGACCGCCACAATCTTCTAAGACTAGAGCAAAGCTGTTTTTGTATTTTTCTAAGCTATGGGGTTTGACAATCCCTTCTAGGTTGAGATTTGAGCTAATTGTATATTCATGTCTCAATCGGGTAATTTCTTCTATTGTGGGATACTCGGTATTGAGTGTTTTAACGATGACTGACGATCGATCTGATTCTCTGACGGCGCGATAAATAATGGACTTCACACCAAGTTGAACAACTTCTGTGATTTTGTAACCGGGAATTGCGTTCATGAGTTTGCTTTTATTCTGGGACGAAGTGTTGGGTTAATGAAGTGATTGATGTCGATCGCATGGTGGACGGACTGTACTTAAGTATTTTTAGCAGCCATTGTACTTTTACAGACATTAAATGTTAAGTAATTACCCTGTGTTTTTCGAGGTCAGTAGATGAAAAAGGTTTAGAGGGTATCAACTGGCTGAAAACAGCACATCTGGTTGAATCACCCGCTGATATGTGCGGTTTGACACTTCACTTTGTTGATAATTACATTATTGTAGCAAAGTCAATGATGTCGATCGCATATATCAGTGACAAATCCTGATGAATTCAATGTTTAACTCTAGGTTTCAGCCTTGTTACCACCAACTAAGGGGAAGCCCAGGGCTTGAAAATGCAGGTTTAGGCGATCGAGAACACAATTTAATATGACGTAAATCACAAAATAATCTGATTGATATCACAATTATATAATGATGAAGTTGCTAACATCTGTTCATCATCAGGTGCATCACAATGGAAGAAGTCCTAGCATTGATTGAAAAGAAGAAGCAAGAATTTGCTAAATCTGGGCTATTTGAGTTTATGCGAGACAAAAGTATAAACCCAAGACAACGCCTAGCTTTCGCTCCCTGTGCTGCTCCTTTCGTAATGAGTTTTGGTGAATTAAATAAATATGTCTTCCGAGAAGAACCAACCAACGATCCTATTCAGGAAATAGTCAATAAACACAGTTATGAAGACGATCATCACTGGTTGTGGTTTTTGGAAGACTTGGAAACACTGGGTATTAACAGAACGCTCAAGTTCAGTGATGCCTTGAATTTTGTTTGGAGCGAAGAAACACAAGCTTCGCGGTGGGTAACATATCAAATTTTTCGATACGCTTTTGGAGCGAGTCCGATCGCAAAATTAGCAATTATGGAAGTGATAGAAGCAACGGGTAATGTGTTCTTTTCAACGGCGGCACCAATTGCCGAAGAACTCCGAACAATTACCCAAAAAGAGTTTCTTTATTTTGGCTGTTTTCATTTGGCTGTGGAAACAGGTCATACTACAGGGACACCGGACGTGGAGCAATTGATTGAAAGCATACAACTGACTATCGAGAGCCGTCAAGAGGCTTTTGAGGTAGTTGAAAATTTGTTTGAAGCTTTTACGAAACTGACGAATGAGCTTCTGGTTTATGCAAAAACTCATTGCTTTGAGCAACCTTTTGCCAAACCTCGCGAGATTTTGCAACCCTTGAAAGCTGCGTAGTTTACGAGATGTAAAATTTTCAACTTTTAGAACCAGATCAAGCTTAGAATCAGACAAAATTCATTACTTAGAAGGAGTGCATCATGTCACAATCTAACAGTAATTGTTCAACTGCGATCGAGAATTTAGATATCGCCCATACTTGGACTGAAAATTTGGATATTGCTCATACTTGGACTGAGAATTTAGATATCGCCCATACTTGGACTGAAAATTTGGATATTGCTCATACTTGGACTGAGAACTTGGATATCGCCCATACTTGGACTGAGAATCTGGATATCGCTCATACTTGGACTGAGAATTTGGATATCGCCCATACTTGGACTGAGAATTTGGATATTGCTCAGAGTTTTCATCTAGCTAAAGATGAGCAACTAGCAGTCGGATAAAATTTGTTGAAAACTGAAATGTTGCACTAATGATCGGGGGATTGTTCGTGGGTGGGGGCGGGTTTATTTAACCTGTTTGTACCATTTAAGGCTATTGGTGAACCCGCCCCTACAATTTTTTGACAATGGTGAAAAATCTCAGATTAAACCTGTTGCAAATAACTATTGGGCCTCCGAATCAGCGAGACCCAATAGTCGCACGTTTGTCTCGTCAATGTCCAAATTTAGCATCTACTATCCCGAATTGCATATGAGCCATTACGACGTTGTGATTGTGGGCGGAGGCCCTGCTGGTACTACTGCTGGCACTTTGCTCAAAAAGTACAATCCAAATCTGAGCGTGCTAATCCTAGAGAAAGAAAAGTTTCCTCGCGATCACGTTGGGGAAAGCCAATTACCTCAAATTAGCGGTGTGCTTCAAGAAATGGGATGCTGGGATAAAGTAGAAGCAGCCGACTTCCCGATTAAAATCGGTGCTACCTATCGCTGGGGAACCGATCCAAATCCTTGGGATTTTAATTTTATTAAGCCTGAACAGTTTCAAGATGAACCGCGTCCTGCTAAATTTGAGGGGCACAGACGGCAAACTGCTTTCCAAGTCGATCGAGCAAAGTATGATGAAATTTTGCTGCGACACGCCGAAGAAATGGGATGTGTGGTCAGAGAAGAAACGGCGGTTGTTAAAGTAGATACAGATGGCGATCGCATTATTGCTCTACATTTGCGATCGCAGGAACAAATAACCGCCCGTTACTACATCGACGCTTCCGGCCACATCGGGGTACTGCGGCGAGTTTTGGGAGTCGAAACACACAGCCCGACGCGACTGCAAAATATCGCTATTTGGGACTACTGGACAAACGCTGAATGGGCTGATTTTATTGGCGTTGGCGGCACCCGTGTCCAGGTAATGAGTTTGAGTCACGGGTGGATTTGGTTCATTCCCTTGAGCCCAACTCGAACCAGTATCGGATTCATTTGTCCTGCGGAACATTACAAGGAGATGAAAAAGCGACCAGAGGAGATATATGCCGAAGCGCTCAACAGCGAACCCCGAATCAGCAAGTTAATCGCTAATGCTACCAGTACAGGCAAGATTGAAACTACAAAAGATTGGTCATTCTTGTCCGATAAAACAGTAGGAGAAAACTGGTTTTTAGTGGGGGAAGCTGCTGGTTTTGCTGACCCTATTTTAGCTGCGGGTATGACTTTAGCTCACACTGGGGGCCGTGAATTAGCTTACACAATTTTGGATTTAGAGCAGGAGAAACACGACGCTAAATGGCTGAAAACTCAGTATGACGATAATCAGCGTCGCCGAGTTAAACAGCACATTCGCTTCGCCGATTACTGGTACGCTGCTAACGGTCAATTCACTGATTTACAAGAGCATTCAAGGGAAATAGCGCGGGATTCTGGGTTAAATTTAAGCCCGGAAAAAGCTTTTCAGTGGTTAGCTCAAGGCGGATTTACTAATGATATTTTGGGTCAAGCTGTAATTGCTGGATTTGATTTGGGTTCTCTGAAGCAGGTGATGCAGCGCTTCTCGCAGGAGGAAGTTCCTTGGCTACTTTCTGCCTACAATGTGTTTCAGTTAGACCTATTGGATGCGGAAGTTGAGTTTGTAGCTGTTTATGATGCTGGTCAAATTAGCAGGATCAAGTGTTATGTGAAGAATGGTCAGCGGTTTCCTGCTACAGGATTATATGGTTTGCTGATTGATATTTTGAACCGCACTGAGTCCATCGAGCAAATTTATCGGCAGTTGGTGTTAGTGTTTAAGGAGCGTTTTTCTGTGCAACACGCTCGTGTAGCTCTTCATCAAGCCCTTGGTTGTTTGGAGGTGATGGTGAGTTCTGGTATTGTCAAGGCGATATTGAATCCCGATTTGTCTAAGTTGAATATTTCAATACCGATGGAAGGTGAGTTAATTCATACTCACAGGGATGCGAGTTAAGGGGCTACAAAAAAAGCTGGGCTTAAAACCATATTAAACTCAGATATTGCGCGATTCTTGCTTAACAGGCAAGATGCCTGTTCCACAAAGAGTGATTTTTGTTGTGGGGTGGGCATCCTGCCTGCCCATATTTGCTTAACAGGCAAGATGCCTGTTCCAC
>REAP01000231.1 GCA_004294385.1 Oscillatoriales cyanobacterium
TGCCTTTAAAAAAATCTTTGGTTCGGATCAAAGCCAAGATATTTTAATTAGTTTCCTGAATGCAATTGTCTATCAAGGTGAGACAGTCATAGTTTCTTTGGAAATTATCGACCCCTACGCCCCTGGGAGGATTTCGGGATTAAAAACCACTTATTTTGATGTGAAAGCTCTCTTGAATAATGGGGAAAATGTGTTGATTGAAATGCAGGCACTTAATGTACCTGCTTTTGGGAAAAGGATTCTTTACAACACAGCGAAAATGTATGTAAATCAACTGAAGTTAGGTGAAGTTTATCCAGAATTGAGAGCTGCGATCGGTGTAGCGGTGACAGATTTCATCCTGTTTCAGGAACATAGTAAAGTGATTTCACAATTTACACTTAAGGAAGATGAGTTACTACTGAATTATCAGCATAGTCCGCTAAAATTAGTGTTTGTGGAGTTGCCAAAATTTAATAAAACTCTAGAAGAATTGACGAATATTACGGATAAGTGGCTTTATTTTTTACGAAAAGCACCGGATTTAGAGGTGATACCAGCATCTATGTCAATTGTACCGGAAATTGAGAAGGCTTTTACGATTGCCGATCGGGTAAATCTCAGTTTAGAGGAAGTCGATGATTTGGAGAAGCGGGAACAGTTTGAACGAGAACGAATAGGTGCGATCGATTTGGGTAAGGCTGAAGGGCGGGCGGTCGGGCGGGCGGTCGGGCGGGCGGTCGGGCGGGCTGAAGGGTTGACTCAAGGGTTAACTCAAGGGTTGACTCAAGGGCGGGATGAAGGCATACAAATTGGTGAACTCAGAGGTCAAATAAATCTGATCAAACGCCTATTGCAACGGCAATTAGGGGAATTAAATCAAGAAATAGAAGAGAGTTTGTTACTACTATCCTCAGAACAATTATCGGCATTAGGTGAGGCTATTTTTGATCTATCTAGTTTAGCTGAGTTATCCAGTTGGCTAGAAATTAATTGCCCTAATTGAACATAACTGAGGTGATGTCCATATTGCCAGCTATAGCGTTACATTTTGGATGGATATAAGTATATGTCTTGAGATTCTATGAATGCCGATCGCACAATTTTGAAGATAGTCCACGAATACGAGACTTTGGGCGATCGCTACAGGAACAAACGTCGGCTACAGAGTATACAAAGGCGCTTTTGAGATTTAAGTCGCCGTGACAGCAGGAATACAGGCAAAAAGCATTGATTGAGTTAATGCTTAAACTCCAAACCTTAACACCCAAAACCTTAAAATCCAAAACCTTAAAACCCAAAACCTAATTTATGAATCGCTGTAACAGAAATAATTGCACTGGTACCATTGAAGATGGCTATTGTGATGTCTGCGGCCTGGCCTCGCTTAACTCCGTCGGGCGCAGTCAACCCCTCGGTGCGCCCTTGAGTGCAGCCGTCACCGGGCGCAACTCTAGCAGCGTTACCGGAACCGGGTCATCTCCGCTAACGAATCGATCGCGCGGTTCGCGGCGCACTGGATCGGTGTCCTCCCGCAGTACCCGCAAACAACTGGGGGCTGGACTGGTTTCTGTGCCAGAACTTCCGTCCCAGGAACCGGAAAAAGCCCTGATGGCGGAGGCAAAAGTCCCCGATAACAAGCGCTTTTGCGGCAACTGCAATAATGCCCTACGGCGCGAAACAGGCTTTTGTAGCAAGTGCGGGCAAAAGTTCTCGTTTATTCCCAGCTTGCGAACAGGTGATGTCGTAGTCGGACAGTACGAAGTCAAAGGGGCGATCGCCTACGGAGGCTTAGGTTGGATTTATTTAGCCTTCGATCGCGTCCTTTCCCGCTATGTGGTCTTGAAAGGACTATTGAATACCGAAGATGCCGCCAGCGCTGCTGTAGCCGTCGCAGAACGACAATTTTTGGCAGCGGTGAAGCACCCCAACTTGGTCGGAATCTACAACTTCGTGCAGCACCACACCGAAGGGTTCATCGTGATGGAATACGTGGGCGGTAGTACCCTCAAAGAAATTCGCAAACAGCGCGGCCCCTTACCCGTTGCCGAGGCGATCGCCTATATTCACCGCATCCTCAGCGCCTTTGGCTATTTGCATCAACTGGGTTTGGTCTATTGCGACTTCAAACCCGACAACATCATGCTGGAAAACAACGATGTCAAACTGATTGACATGGGCGGCGTGCGACGGATCGACGATCTCGACGGCGACATTTACGGCACGATCGGCTATACCGCACCAGAAGCAGGCGAAGGCCCCACCGCCGTCTCCGATCTGTTTACTGTAGGGCGCACGCTGGCGGTGTTAATTGCCCAAATTCCCGGTTTGAGTCACGAGTATCGCTATCGCCTGCCAGATGCCAAGGACGTGCCGATTTTTGTCCGACACGAATCACTGTATCGCTTTTTGCTGAAAGCCACCGCCGAACATCCCGACGATCGCTTCCAGTCGGCGGATGAAATGGCCGATCAGTTACTCGGCGTATTGCGGGAAGTGGTAGCAACCGAAACCGGACAGCCCCGCCCGTCTGCCAGTACCCTGTTTAGTGGCGATATGCTAGCGCTAACTGCGGCTGGCAATCTGGACTCCTTGGTGGTGGACTATCGCCATTTGCCCGTCCCCACCCTCGACTCAAAAGATCCCGCATTTAATGCCCTGTTGAATGCTACTGCGATCGCCGATCCTAAGCAACGCAGTGAAACAATCAAACTGATTCGGGAACAGCAACCCAAGTCAATGGAAGCCGAACTTCGTTTAGCGGAAGCATCGATCGAATTACGCCAGTTTCCGAAAGCAGAGTCGATCCTCTCGGAACTGGAGACAAAAGACCCGTGGGATTGGCGAGTACCTTGGTATCAGGGGCGATCGCTATTAGCACAAAAAAAGGGACGCGAGGCCAAACAAGCCTTCGATCGGGTGTATTTCGATTTACCGGGTGAACTAGCCCCCAAATTGGCGCTGGGATTAGCAGCAGAACAAGCCAAGGATTACGCGCTGGCGATCGCAATGTACGCACTGGTATTAGCCACCGATCCCAGTTACGTGACAGCAGCCTTTGGACTAGCCCGCTGTCGCAGTGCCCAGGGCGATCGCACCGCCGCCGTTGCTGCTTTGGAACAAGTGCCGCAAACCTCAAGTTTGTTTACCCGATCGCGAGTAGAATCAGCGAGAATTTTGGTTGATCGCGATCGGACTCCGCCCGATATTAAAGAACTGCAAAAAGCTTCAGCCGCCGTGGAAGCGCTTACCTTGGAAGGAATGGATCGGCATCGCTTAGCCCAACAAGTATTGGAAACAGCGCTGCATCTCGTCACCTCTAAGTCACTGACTCCTCGATCGGATCTAGCGATTTTGGGACAGCCTTTGCAAGAGGTTAGTTTGAGAGAGGGTTTAGAAAAAGTATTGCGATCGATGGCGCATTTAGCCACTGGAGATGAAAAGATTCGCCTCGTAGATGCGGCAAACAAAGTTCGTCCCAAAACAATGTTTTAGGAGGATGTTAGGGGTTAGGGGTTAGTGTCAACTTAAGCCTAAAACCCCTGATAAATATCGCTTTTACCCCAGTCTATATCCCCCTAAATCCCCCTTCTTAAGCTATGCTTTATAAACATCTTTCTTAACAAGAAAGTTGACAAAAGTTAACATCTGTGCTGTTGAACGATCGGGCGATCGCCCAGGAATCAGGTTAA
>REAP01000232.1 GCA_004294385.1 Oscillatoriales cyanobacterium
GGACTTCAGTCCCTGGCGGACTCGCGGGATGACTAACGGACACGGGGCGGGCTGACAGCTTAAGTTGACACCAATGGGCTCTTGGAGTGTCCCTACAATTAATCGCGGTAGGGACACGGCACTGCCGTGTCCTCTATATCATTCCTATATCATTCCGGTGCTACTAATTTCTAAGTGCAAAAAAAATATTTAAGTACAAATTTAAAAATAAAACTATGTCTAAGGTGCAGTTATTAGTTCTAAGTTCTGTTGCTTCTGGTTTTGGGCTTTGCTCAAGCATTTTCGCCTTGTTTACAATGACTTCTGGACTGTCATTTATGTCTTTTTTCACCTTTGTTTTAACCGTGGTCTTTTTGGCGATCAATCTGTTTTTTGCCTTGCACTACTATACATTCATTTCAAAGCAGTTGAGTGTTAAAAGTAAAGGAAGAGTTAGAATTTAGAATGGTAAACAAGACTTACGCACTGTGGCCAAAAACCCGGTTTCTGCGTCAATTTCTATAGAAAAAACGACAATTTCTGGAAGAAACCGGGTTTTTTTGGGTAAGTAATCAGGAGACGGCAGTGCCCATTAGTGTCAACTTAAGGCTGAAACCGATAGTCCGACAGGGGTTGAAACCCCTGTCTCAAAGCGAAAGTCCTCTCTCTCTTGACTGAAGAACTCATTAGTCCTCTTAAGAGGACTTTCGCTATTAGACAGGGAATTCATTCCCTGGCGGGCTTTCGGCTTAAGTTGACACCAATGGGCAGTGCCGTTTCCCTACAATTAATCTGGGTAATCAGGAGACGGCAGTGCCGTCTCCTCCATTTCTATGATTCCGGTAACACCAGAATTGATATTATTTAACAAATAAATTAATCAAAGTGCTTTAAAATCCAGTCAACACCCACCACTAAATTTGCGGCCACAAAATCCGGTTTAGTATGGTGCTGGTACTTGCCACTCAACACACTTTCACCGTAACCAGTTTGCACCAAAATACCAGTACATCCGGCATTATGAGCCATATCAACATCAGTCGCCTTATCCCCCACCATAAAACTATTTCGCAAATCTAAATCATGTTCCCAAGCCGCAGCTACAAACATCCCAGTATTCGGTTTTCGCCAAGTTGTATACTTTGTAAATTCTGGATTTATCCCGCCTTCTGCTGCGCTTAAATAAGGACAATAATAAAGAGCATCTAACTTTGCTCCTGCTTCATTTTCTAATAACTGACAAAGACGTTTGTGCAAAGCCTCTACATGGCTAAGCGGATAATAATTTCTCGCCGGCCCAGATTGATTGGAAACCAGACAACAAAATATTTGTTGGTCATTTAATTTGCGTACAGCTTCGGCTACTCCGGGGATTAAATGCAAATCTTCTACTTTGTGAATGTAGCCTGCTTCGATATTTAACACGCCATCTCTGTCCAGAAATACTGCTCGTTTCATGGTGGTATTGTTTTTGATAACTCGCCGATTGAAATCGCGTCTATACAAATGAAGATAACTCGGCGATTGAAATCGCGTCTATACAAGCGAAGTCCGCGCAACGCGAGACTGAATACTGGTTATTTCTTAGTCCGCGCAGGCGGACATTGTTTGTGTAGTAGCGGTTTCAACCGCCGAGTTATCTAATTTTTTAGCCGCCCCAAACTTTCTTTAAAACATCTTCAGGAGAGATGTCCGCCATCTTCCCAGTAGCAGATTTAATCCCCAAAAATCGATCGCTATGAGGCAGCAATTTCTCTGGATCAGTCGGGCCGAACAACGCAATTGTATAAGTTTGTACCGCCACAGCTAAGTGCATCGGCGCACTATCCGTACACATCATCAAATTAGCCGCAGCAATTGTCGCAGCCAATTTGCCCACATCATCCGGTGATGTCACTTTCACCTTCGGACACAACTTGATTAGTTCAGTCACAAAACCAGCATCTTCTGGCCCTTGAACCACAACTACTGGTAAATTTGGCTGGCGCTGCTGACAGTCTTCTATGATTTTCTGCCAATTGCCGATCGGGTAAATTTTGTCAATACCTTTAGACACAGCTAACTGACTAGAACCGCCGTGAATTAAAATGTAACCACTTTCTTTGATTCCTAACCGTTGCTGTTCTGCTTCCGCCCACTGAATGTCCTGTTTTGGTACATTAATTGCTACTGGTGGACTTGGATTTTTAATATCGAATCCTTGCAGCAAATCATGGTACATTTCGGCGGCGTACTGCTCAGTTTTTAGCGGTACAGGATTCGTGAGAAATAAAGTATTGTTGCTTCCCGCATAGCCAACTCTTTTGGGAATACCTGTTAGCCACAGCAAAAGTCCTACACTCCACCGCTGGCCGAGGGAAATCACTGCTTCGTATTCACGATCGCGAATAACACCCAGTAAATTGCCCCAATCCGCCATCGCATTACGGTCTTTGAAGTTGTAGGTTAAGACTTCTTTAACAGACTTACAGACTCGGTAAGCACCTTTTGCCCTCGGTTCGACGATGACATCAATTTGAGCGTCGGGATAAGACTGCTTGAGGTGATCAAGAGTCGGGAAAAATAAAATTTGGTCGCCAATCCCGCCAGGGACAAGTGCTAGTATTCGCATCATAAACGATCGGGCTATTAGTGTTCGAGGTAGCTCTCTGCGATCGGCTCTCAACTATCAGCTTATAGTATTTCTAGACATTAAAAGCCACTGGCTGATAGCAAAACAACTGATTGAAGAGTACAGGACGCTCTTATTATATATAGGTAGTTGGATTAAAAACGGTTAGTAAATGCACTTATTAATTCCGGCGGCGGGTTCGGGGCGACGGATGGGTAGTCAGCGTAACAAACTGCTGCTGACTTTGCTTCTTAAACCTTTGCTGAGTTGGACTTTGGCGGCGGCTGAGGCTTCGCAGCAGATTACCTGGATTGGGATCATGGGCCAGCCACAGGATTTTCCTGATTTTGAGGCGATTCTGGGCGATTTATCTTTGACTAAGCCTGTGAAACTGATTCAAGGTGGCGCAACCAGACAAGAGTCAGTTTACAACGGTTTGCAGAGTTTGCCTGCTGAGGGCGATCGAGTGTTGATACACGACGGGGCCCGATGTTTGGCAACTGCTGAATTGTTCGATCGGGCCGCAGACGCACTTTTGAGCTGTCCAGGCTTGATTGTCGCCGTCCCGGTCAAGGATACGATTAAGGTGGTAGATGAGCATAGGATTGTGCGAGACACACCGGAAAGGAGCAATTTGTGGGCAGCCCAGACTCCCCAAGGCTTTGAAGTAAAATTGTTAAAGCAATGTCACCAACAAGGGCGAGAGAAAGGTTGGGAAGTTACTGATGATGCAGCTTTGTTTGAAAAATGCGGTTTACCAGTACAAATTGTGGAGGGAGAAGAGACGAATTTGAAAGTGACAACTCCCGTTGATTTGGCATTAGCTGAATTTATTTTGCGGCAGAGAAGAGATAAGAGCAAATAGAATTTGTTGACTATTTTTAGGAACGGGCAAGATGCCCATTCCACAATCAATAATTCATGAATTGTGGAACAGGCATCTTGCCTGTTCAATCATAATTCATGAATTGTGGAACAGGCATCTTGCCTGTTCAATCATAATTCATGAATTGTGAGTTGTGGAACAGGCATCTTGCCTGTTCAATCATAATTCATGAGTTGTGGAACAGGCATCTTGCCTGTTCTTGAAAATAGTGCAACATATGAGTCAAAGCGGACTTTTATTTCTGACTTGCTCATAAAGCTCTTCCATCACTTTTTGTCTGAAATGACAGTCCGGAGTTTTGAGATATGCGATCGAAATAACAGAAGATCTGCAACGTCTTGGCTAGACATTGTGTAAACAGGTGGGTCGTCTTCATCTGTTTACGGGATAGAATTAAGAGGAAACATAGCATAAAAGACTAGGAGTCAACCCTATGTAAGCCATCCTGTTGAGCAGCGAAGAAGTTGCAAAACGTGCGTACCGAATCTACGAGGGCCCAATTCGTCAACAGGTCGAGACCGAGCAAAATATTGGCAAAATGCTCATCATCAATGTTGAGACAGGTGACTGTGAGGTCGATGAGACAGGGCTGCAAGCAGCTAGGAGCCTTCAAGCGAAGTCTCCCCCATGCAAGACTTTTTGGCATGGCCTCGGCTATAATGTGGCGGTTTCTTTAAGGAGAATATCGCTGATGAACATTTCACCATTTCTCAATAAAAAGCTCGCTCGACGTTTTAAAGGATACGACTTTGATGGCAATGGCTACGTTGAGAAAACAGATTTCGAGCAGGCCGTTGCCAAGATGTGCGAGGCCTTTGGTCATGGTCCTGATTCCGCAGCGCGACAGCGGTTATATGACCTCACCATGCAACTTTGGCAGCGTCTTGTCACCACTGCCGATGCCAATGCAGATGGTCGTATCAGCGAAGCCGAATACAAGAATGCATTTGCCAACAGTATGCTTGTAACCCCTGAAAACTTTGAGCAAGGCTATCGGCCGTTTTGCGAGGCGGTTATGGACATCGTCGATGTCGATGGCGATGGTCGTCAAAGTGTAGAGGAATATGAACTTTGGATGCATACGTTGATCAACGTGCCAAAGGCCGATACGGGTGTGGCTTTCCGCCTGATCGATAAGGATGGCAGCGGCTATATCACCACCGATGAAATGGTGGAGGCTATCCGCGAATACTACTTCAACGAAGACCCGCAATCGATTGGAAGCTTGTTGCTTGGTCCGCTTGATTCCTAACCTGCACAAGATAGACTAGTACACAGCGGCAGAAGTAAAGTAAAGGTTTCGTAGGTCACGACTCCGGCGTGACCTACGCTAAACCCGCCAATATGATTGTCATCTCACACCAGATGGTAGCTTGATAGATTGGTGTTTAGGATGTAGGCATTCAAAAGAAGTGGAGATTATTAAGGGCGATCGCATTACACATGTTGCTGAGTTTCGGATGATGCCATCAAATCAACCGGAAATGGTGCAGCGAACAACCGCTCAACTCGATCTGGCCTGATTATTCAAATCGCGATCGCAACCATGCTCTGCTTTATTCTTATAATTGGAGAAGCAAACATTTGACAAACAAACGACTTTCTTGGAATAGTAATTATCCCGGCTAAACGAGTTCACTAAGAGCCAACCAACCATGATCGCCGCAAAAGAAAACTTTCCCCAACTTACCCCAGCAGAATACTTCACCTGGGAAGAAAAACAGCTAGAAAAGCATGAATATATCGACGGTCAAGTCTACGCCATGAGCGGCGGCAGCAAAAACCACAGCTTAATCTCCGTCAGATTTATTACCCTGTTTTCCAACCACCTAGAAGGCGGCGGCTGTGAAACAGGTAACTCAGACCTGAGAGTCAACATTGTCGAAACAACTAACTACACCTATCCCGATGTTAGCGTAACTTGCGACGATCGCGATAAAAACACTACTCAATACATTACTTACCCTTGCCTAATCGTTGAGGTTTTGTCAAAGAGCACTGAGGCTTACGATCGCGGTGGCAAATTTAGAATGTATCGCCACAACCCTGTCTTACAAGATTATTTATTAGTCAGTTCCACCAGCATCGAAATGGATTTGTATCAAAAAAATGATGCTGGTGAATGGCTGATCGTTAACTACCAAGAAGGTGATACCATAGAATTAAAAAGCATTAACCTTAGCTTTGCGATCGAACAAGTCTATCGTGGTCTAAATCTCACCCCAGAATCTGAATCAACTATCTAATCGGAGGTTTTTACGGGTGCGGAGCGATCGCAAAAACGTCTTTACTCCTATAATTGGAATAGCAAACATTTGACAAAACAAGGAAACCCTTATGGAATGGAACCCCGAAACAACCTGGGTTTTTGCAGTCGGTCTTCTGGAATGGGAGGATTCTGAAACCTTTGCCTCTTTTCCCGATGCGGTTGAAGGACGGTGTGACGCGCAGTTAGTGGATTTTTTTCGCGAAAGTGGGGTTCCAGATCAGCAAATTATCTATTTGCAAGACAAAGAGGCTACCTTAGAAACTATTCGGGAAAGTTTACCGGAATTGTTATCTAATACGGATGAAGATCACCTGCTAATTTTGTATTTTACCGGACATGGTGGCTGGGATTCTGACACGGGCGAATATTACTTTTACAACTACGACGCGCAAGCCGACGATGCGGAAACACATTGGGCAATTTCTTCGATATTTGATGATATTGAGGAAAACTTTAATGGATCGAAAGCCTTGCTTTTGGCGGATTGCTGTTATTCTGGCGGGTTGATTGATGAAGTGAAGCGTCGAGATACTGACATTTCCTATGCCTGCGTCACCTCTGCCTATGCCCACAACACTTCAACGGGAGAATGGACTTTTACGGCATCGTTATTAAAGGGATTACAGGGCGATCCGGTGGTAGATTTGGATAAAGATGGGATGATTACGCTGTACGATTTTGCTCGCTATGCTGAGTTAGAAGTGGCATTTATCGAGGATCAAAAGTCGATGTTTGTCACGACGAATGACTTCGATCCGCAAATGCAGTTATCGATTGTTGAAGGAGATGCCGATCGGCATTTTAGCAGGCGCGTAGAAGTGGAATATGAAGACGAATTGTACAAAGCTAAAATCTTGGATAAAAATGAAGACGATGAGTTTTTAGTGCATTATATCGCCGATCGCACCGAAGAATGGGTAACAGGCGATCGCATTAGTCCCTACGAACCCGAAATGTATGAGATTGGTTCATCTGTGGAAGTGCTAAATGAGGACGAGGAGTGGTATCCTGCGACGGTGAAAAAAGCTTGGTATGGCTTGCACTATATCAGCTACGACGATTATGATGAGATTTGGGACGAGTGGGTTGGGGGCGATCGCATTCGAGAATTAGAATAAAAAACTCTCATAAAAATAGTTCGGTAAGTGGGAAACTCAGAGGCTTTAGCCCGCTCGTGGGAAACGACACGGGCGGTTTTAACCGCCGTGAATCTTTCTTCAATTG
>REAP01000233.1 GCA_004294385.1 Oscillatoriales cyanobacterium
CATCGAATTGCTGTAGCACACATCGCCGAAATGTATCTGAAAATGGGGATGTCTATAGAAGAAATCGCGGGCAAGTATGATTTGCCACTGGCCTCGGTTCATGCAGCAATGACCTATTATTACGATCGTAGAGAAGAAATCGATCGTCGCACTGCTGAAAGTCGAGCTATTGTGGAAGAATTAAAGCGCAATAGTCCACCATCTCCGTTACAAGAAAAACTGAGGGCAATTAGAGGTGAGTGAGCAAATTCGTTTTCATTTAGACGAACATATTGACTCTAACATTGCGCGCGGTTTGCGTCGTTACGGGATAGATGTGACGACAACAGTTGATGCGGGGTTGCGGACTAAAAGCGATGAGTCACACCTGGCTTTTATTCGCTTTGAGCAGCGCGTGATAGTAACTCACGATGACGATTTTTTAATTATGGCAAGTGATACCACAGATTATCCGGGGATTGTCTATTGTCCTCCTAATTCTCGTTCTGTGGGCGAGATTATCCGTAGTTTGATTTTAATTTATGAAGTGTATGCGCCTGAAGAAATGATGCCCTTTGGGATTCGACATGGGAAAGGCGATCGCCCTTTTGGTTATTTGGGGAAAAAGGCGATCGCACTTTCGGACAAAAAGGGCGATCGCTATTCAATAAAAAACCCTTTGAGCAGGTTTGTAGGTAGCTAGTCTATTTGTAAGTCTTGCTAAGAACTCCTGAGCCTCGTGCCCTGCCAAGAGTGACTAAGGGATCTTCCTTGGTATTATTTGTGTTAGTAACTGCTACATGGGTATGACGACCTGTAGACCAACCTGTACTGCCTTCAATGCCGATAATCTGTCCTGGGTTAACAGATTCCCCTTGCCTTACGTTTACTTGGTTAAAATGAAGATATGTGAAATATCGTTGAAGATCGGGGTTCCAAATTGTCACAGTATTGTTATAGTCCGAAGCTGTCACCCATTGCCGAGTCAAAGGGTTGTAACCTGAGTTTGCGTTAGCGTTAACGTACTGAAGTTCTACACCATTCGATTTCACAGAAACAACCTGTCCACCTACGAGCGCTCGGACATTATAAGGAGCTACAACATCTGTTGAATCGATGGCTGCGTGTGCCGAAAATCCTCTTGATGAAGAACCTGCACTATCGTAAAGCTGTTGAAAATATTCCTGCTGAGTAAAGGGATTAGATGAAAGTGAAACCTTCTCCCAAGATAAATCGAATCTAGCATCGCCACCGCCTTCATACTGGTGGAAGTGCATATAGTATCGACCAGCAGGCAATTGAGAAGTAAATTCTTTGGCCGAGTAAGCTTGTGTCCACTGATTTGCAGAAGTGATATCATACCGCTGACCTGTACTTTGATTTATCGCAAGTAGTTGGAATCCATCATCACCCTGTACCTGAAACTTATAAGGACTGCCATCAAAATCAGCCTGGGTGAAGGCTCGCATCGCAAAAAAGTCATGGGGTAAACGATTTCCATCTCCATTCGGAGCACCTTGACCCCAATTTACGTTGATGCCTTTTTTGCCGTCATTGCGGGTATTAGAACCCAAATTAATCTCGCCGATCGCATTTAGACTGTTGATGTCTCCTTCCCAGAAGTTTGTTGGTGGAGCACTACCTTGACTGCTGTTCCATGAGTAGACTGTCGATTTCCATTGCTGGGTGAAATCAACTGGATCTCGGAATTTTGTTGTGACTGGGGTAATACTAAAATTAACCGCCGCCCCTCCAGTTCGTTCGTAGTATTCTACTGCAATTGGAACAGTACCGCCGTTCGATCGGAAATAGCCGGAATTTGTCGCAAATGGCTGATCGAACCACCGATTGATAACAGATTCGTTTCCTACCTTCACTCGTATGCCATCATCAGCTTGAACTTTAATCTGGTACAAACCAGGATCGAGAGAACGCTGAGTTGTCATCCGAGCCGAAAAATTATCTGAGGGGGTATTATTGTTAGGAGCAGCAGTACCCCAGTTGCGAGAAAAACTTTGCCTACCATCTCCCAAATTTTCAACAAAGACAGGATTGCCTGCTAAATCCCTATTGTTAAAATATTCAGCTTTCCAATTATTGGCAGGAACTTGAGTTTGTAGAGTCGTAAGCGTTAGGTTCACCTGATAGTTGGTGCTGGCATTGAGATAGGGATAAACTAGAATAAAGTATTCGCCTGCATTGAGTGTTCTCGTGATGGATTCTGGTGAAGAACCACCCTTAGCGGAACCCTCGATCACGTTACCATTTTTGTCTAGCAATTGCAGGTCTGCATCTGCTTGTAAACCATTTAGAGTCACGTTAACTTGACGGGTATTATTCAAGGCAAACCTATAATAGTCCTTGAGGTCACCACCTCCAATTGAGCCTCCTTTATTGCTACTCTCAACAGGAGTATTTTCTCCAAACCACGCATTAAACGCCTGAGCGGTATTCAAGGTGTCATTTCCATCATTTAACTGCTTCTCTACTAGATATTGGTGTCCATCTAATAGAACAGTCGCACGATCGTCCTCACTCTTCAACCCCTGAAGCTCACCCTCACTCAACTCCTTACCCTGAACAACCGCCCCAAAAATCGCTCCCTCATCACCCGGTGAATCCGTAACATTCAACCGCGCATCAACAGAGTGCCCGATTTCTTCCAGCAACACATCCGCAACCGCCCCCAAATTCCCCCCAGCCAATAATTCCCTCGATACATAAATCGTATCCGTCGCCGCAGCAAAAGCCCCATTCGCCCCACCAATCTCAGCAGACGAGACAATCTTCACTGGCGGGATATCACTAAAATCTCCATGAAACCATTCTTCAGCTAAGGCTTTCGCAGCCGCAGCATCCCAGTTTTCCCCAAAAGCCACATTCAGCTTAGCTGCGAAATCTGGCCCGGCCGCAAACTTACTCAAATCCCCATACACCTCGGACATCGCCTCACCTGTTAGCAAATCGACAGAGCTATCCGGTAAACTGCTGTTGGAGTCGGTGCTAACTGCACTAGCCATCCGGGTTAGCGAAGCGTCAGGCAAAATGATATTGTCATAGGCTTCAGCCGTTAAAGTCGGGAGATTAACTTCCTGACCGACACCCCCGGTTAGCACGCGGTTAGCATCTAGCTGCGGGATAATAGCCTTAGTCGGTTCTAGGCGGGCATTCCAAGGTGCGATCGCACTTTCGTTATTAAATTCAGGCGTAAAAAAATTAGACACGTTATTTCCTCGTGTTGATTAGAGACAAGTACATAGACTTGCCCTGTGTTTGCTTAGATTAAATAAACAAATTGTTATCAAAGCCGATCGGCCGATCGCCCTGATGTACCATGAGCCCCGATGAACCGCAACAGTAGCGGTACTTCTCAAGCTCTATTTACTTATCGGGTTGAGTCCACAAGTTTTATGCAAAATACTGCTTTTTTGTTACAAAACTTTATCCAGCGCCGTCTGACGTTCGCAGATATTAGCTTTGAGGTTCGTTGCAGCGATCGCACCCATTACTGATTCTGAGTATTCCTAGTGGGTTTCACACCGCATCAAAAAACTTAACTAAACATAACATTTATAACCATACAGTATGTGAATCCAAAAGTCAACTAACAAACGCTAGCAATTTCGGTTATGCTATCGTTAGTCATATCTCACGACACCCACAATGGCATCAAAAGAAGACTTATTTGCCGAAGCCGCCAAAAACTGGGACTTAGAAAGGCTCTACCAAGCTTTTGCAGAAGCTAAACGGCAAATCTCACCCCGATCGCGCCAGGGACTTACAGAAACATAAAAACTCTACCTCCGAGGATTGCTTTCCGGTTGCAGTCCCGCCGAAATCGCCCGCCAACTCCTTCAGACTTCCAAAAGTGCAGAGGTTTATTTATGTAAAACTTTATACCAATATGTGAAAAAACTCGCAGATGTACCTAACGAACCTGTAGGAAATTGGCGCAATATTTGCGATCGGCTACAGGAAGCCGGATATCAAAGTCAGTCTTCTCCTGAATTTAAACTAAATGTTAATATAGGTTTTAAAGAAAGTACAGTATCAATTGATATTAATATTCGACTAGAATTCCCCTCAACTTCAGAAACTCCAAAAACCGAAGACTTGGATAAAAAAGATTAGATGTGCGATGCCCCTAAACTAACTAATCTAACTGTACGCGCGGGGTTCAGAAACCGGGTTTTTTCCGAAATACTTCGTTTTTATCCGCAGACTTGGTAAAAACCCGGTTTCTTTGTCGGAGTCGATAAGTCCTGTTATTGATGATTTTATTCGAGCTAATTTGCGATCGCGCGATCGAGAGTAAAACAGAATTTCCCAAACAACCTAAGCAACACCATAGCTTTTGACACTCCCCAGCAGTCAAGGCGAGGGGATTCTTGGTTCTGCGACATACCTTAAAACTATCTATCCTTGCGGCAGTGTTTAAACCAGGTATCCGT
>REAP01000234.1 GCA_004294385.1 Oscillatoriales cyanobacterium
GGGTTGGGGCGGGTTTATTGATATTGTTGATTTTTCATTTATATTGTCTGTAAAACCCGCCCCTACAGTCCATTGTTCGGGCGGATTTACCAATATTAGTTTTCTATTTCCGCCATTTATCAAATTGGTCTTCCGAACAACCATTAATATATTGATTGTTCACCCAACCCTCAAGGATTGTAAAAGTTTCATTGGGTGCGGTTCCATGAGTTCTGGCAGCAATTTTTACCCACTTTCCTTGTCGGCTAACAGCCATAACTCCGTCTCCTCTTTTCAGTTTAACAACAACTGGATACTTATCGCCAGGGCCTTTACGAATATTAACAGTACCGCTTTTGACATTAATGAATGAACATACAGTTTGTTTCTTTAATGCTTCTACTTTTGCAGGTGCAAGACTTTGCTCTTTTCCGAAGACTGGAAAGCTATAGAGTGAGAAGCTAAAACTTGCAATAACTGCTGCAATGAAAAACGCTTTTGATTGACTGAAACTTAGCATTTACTTGATTTCCTGGTATTGGTAAGACTAGAAGTCTGATTGTGATTTGACTTTTATGTAACCGAGGCAAACCATTCGGTAATACCTTGGGCTATCGCTTCGGCTAGCTTTTTCTGTTCTGTCGGATTCGTAATCCATTCAAATTCATCAGGATTAATCATAAATCCCAATTCCATTAAAACAGATGGAGCAACCGTAGGACGAGTAAGTGCTAGATTGTTCCAGAATATACCATAGGTCGGACGGTTCAATTTGGAAACTAAATAGTTTTGCAAGAATATTGCTAAACTGTGGGCTTGTGGGTTAAACCAAAAAGCGCCAACGCCTTTAGTATTAATCGCGTCGCCGTTATCGGGTAAAGCGTTGTAGTGGATGGAAATTGCGATCGCAGGTTCTGCTTTTTGAATCATTTCCACTCTGGGTAATAAATCCAAATCGACATCTTCCACCCGCGTCATTACCACATTTGCACCCCGATTTACCAACTCCGACTGCACTAATTTTGACATGATTAAAGCGACTGTTTTTTCGCGATATCCAGTCGGCCCGACACCTCCTGAATCCTGCGGCCCGCCATGTCCCGGATCTAAAAGTATTTTAATTCCTGACAGCGGCTTGTCCTGTGAAATTGGCATCTTACCTGCTTTAACAGGGGGATGTTTTAAAGACAGCACTAGGGTTGTGCCATCATATCTCAATTTGTAGCCCCACTGTTGAACTGATTTGAGGTTAAAACTGTATTGTACTTGCAATGGCGATATTTGTTGCCATGTCAAACGTGAAATTACGGGGTCATCATCGAGGCGAATAATGTCAGTTTGAGCGGTGGTATTGTACAGGGTTAAAGTGAAAGTTCGTTCTGCTTCCTGCACTGTGACAGGGATGGGGATTTCTAGGGGAAATAAGACTTCTGTCCAGCCGGGAACTTGACGCGATCGCACGCTGCGAATAATCGATCGCACTGGCACTGTATCCTTGACAATTCGCACTTCAGATGCTTTGATCCAAGCACCGTAATCGAGTCGAACCCATTCTCCCTCGCGCCCGGTAATTGTGGCTCTGGTTCCCTTGGGTAGCGGTGTCATCCGAGAAAAATCTGTACTCGCGCCGGTTCTAGCAACACCAGCTTCGGCTGTGACTTCTGCTATTTCTAATTCAGCAGGAGATAGAATGGAAATCTTGCCAGTACCTTGCTGGCTGACTGTTTGATTATTCATGGTTAGTTCAAATATAGGCACTCCCAAATCTACTTTTTGGCCGTTAGGCAACTGGGAGTTAGACTCATTGCCCCCCCTTGGTAAGGGGGGGTTAGGGGGGGTTTTAGCGCAGCCTTGATATTGTTCGCTACCACCGTTTTTGAGCGGGGAGTTTTCGCCTAATAATACAGATTTATTGTCTGGTAATTGAACTTGCGATCGCGCTTTTAAAGGAATCGTCACATCTGCCAATTTTACGGCAACCTGAGCATTCATCGGTGCGATCGCCCCAAAGCAGATATATTCCCCCGGTAAACTCGCCACATCGACTTTCGGAGTCAGAGAATCTTTCGCAAAACCCAATCCTACAGGCATTTCCGGCTGATTCGGCTGGCGTGTCACCTTAATTTTGAGTTGCTGATTTTGGTAACGCAGTGTAAAGGTATTTTCTCCGAGTTGCAGGGGAAAAGTGGGGGCGAAATGGCCTGCTGTGGTGCGGGAGATCGGGTTGCCATTTACCGATACTTGTCCGGCTGGTGGTGCTGTGCCAATCAAAAAAATGCGATCGACTGTAGTCTGGTGGTTAGCGGGAGGATAAGCCACAAATAAAGGTTGAGCGGCAACTGCTACAGAGGCGATCGCCAAAATCATCCCGAACACAACTAATCCTAAAAATTTTCTCATTACTTTTATTGATAATGCTTGCCCAATCTTATCAGGTTTGTTACCTGTTTGCTCTCTGAGTCTGCGGAGGCAGACTTCGTTTGTGTAGACGCGATTTCAATCGCCGAGTAATCTTAAAAGAATAAATCTATTTTGTCCTGAAAGTCGTCTACTTAATAAGTAGATTAACTTCTTTTAGATTCAAAATAGCAATTGTGAATTTAATACATTTGTCCTGTAAAAAACATCCGGATGCGACAGCTAACCAGTAGAATCTAAATATCTAGGGACATTAAACCGCAGTGTACCTAGAAATATGACTTTCTACATAAATTTACCAGACTGAAGTCAAGGAGTTATTATGAAATTACAATTTATCGCACCTTTATTAGCATCCGCTTTAGTTTTGACTGGTACTGCTGCATTGGCAGGGCAAGGGCAAACTCGGCTAATCACCAACTCTTTGAGAGACACAACAACAACATTTCAATGCGTGACTTCCGGTCGAAATTTTGTCACAATTGCGCGACGGGGAAATGTCACGACAGATCCAATCATTGTTTGGAAATCCACCGAGTTCGGTCGCGAATTCACACCTTGGCAACGTTGTCAAATTGTTTCCAATAGATTGACCAAAGCTGTTACCGATAACGGCGGACGTTTGACCAACTTACAGTTAACAACAGGTACGATTAATAACCTTCCCGTTGTTTGTTATGTGAACGGCAGAGGGCGCTGCAATTCGGAAAATATCTTATTTACGCTGGATAGCCGAAATGCTAAAAATCCCAGTCAAGTTTTAAGCAGATTAATTAATTTTGCTCAAGATGGTGGCGGGCCAGTCAGCGTTTTGAGAACAAAACCAGGAGAGGAAGTTTCTACACAACAGTTTGTGCCTTTTGGAGATTTGGTCGATCGCTCTTTTCATTCTACCAAAAATCAGCCATCGGTTCCCGTAAAGAAACCAGAAAGCGATCGGGGTATTTAATAGTTGATATCAAATCCGTTGGCATTGGAGTTAATATTACCGGAAATTAGGAGACGGCAGTGCCCATTGGTGTCAACTTAAGCTGTCAGCCCGCCAAGTTTGTTGGTCATCCCGTGAGTCCGACAGGGGTTCAAACCCAGGGTTGTTTCATTCTCGGGTGCGATCGGCAAAAGTAAAAGCGATCGCGCTATCTGATCAGATTTTTAGCGACCGCTCAACAAAAATACATAT
>REAP01000235.1 GCA_004294385.1 Oscillatoriales cyanobacterium
GTTCCTCAACTCACCAGCGAAAATACTCCCATTCGTACCTTACAACTGACTGGTTTAGACACCGCAGCCGCACGGGAAATCCTCAGAGATAAAGGATTAGCAGACACCGACAACTGCGAAGCACTCATTCACCGCTACCAAGGCAATCCGTTATGGTTAAAAAGCGTGGCGACTTTGATTCAAGAGTTGGGAATCGGCGCGACTGAGGTATTAATAGATGATACCATATTGTTGCCAGAAGATTTGAAAGATGTTTTAGATGAGCAGTACGATCGCACTTCCGAACTAGAAAAACAAGTCCTGTCATTGCTGGCGACAGAAAACCAGCCAGTCAACTTCGCCAAATTGCTACAACATGGACAAATATCATCATCAGATTTGCTCAACGCCTTGCAATCTCTATCGCGGCGCTGCTTGATCGAAAAACAGGAAAGTCTTTACACTCTGTCACCTGTACTGAAGCAGTATATCAAAACTCGACGATCGCACTTAACAAACATCGACAATGAATAAACCTTTCAAACAACACTGCTTGTCAACTCTTGTTTCTTCAAATTTGGCAACAATGCCAAAACATCCAAATACCACCACCAACGCTGAGGTGTAATCTCCTCAAATTTGCGCTTCTGGGTTAAATCCACAAATTAAAACTGATAACTCCATTATATTCTTCAAGTTGCAATTTACCGTTTGGTGGGGCGGGTTTACGAGATTGTCGGTTTTAGGCAATTATTGTTGGTGAACCCGCCCCTACAAGATAATGGACTTTACAAAACTTCCATCAAAGCATCACCCATAGCCCGACAACCGACGAGTTTCATGCCTTCTGACATGATATCGCCAGTGCGATAACCTCGATCCAAAACTTCCACAACTGCTTGCTCAATTTTATTAGCAGCTTCCGGCTGATTCAATCCATATCGTAACATCATGGCTGCACTCAAAACTTGGGCGATCGGATTTGCTTTGTCTTGTCCAGCAATATCAGGTGCGGAACCATGTACTGGTTCAAAAACTCCCGGCCCTGTTGCGCCCAAACTAGCAGAAGGTAGCATTCCAATACTACCAGTTAACATCGCCGCCGCGTCGGAAAGAATGTCGCCGAATAAATTCCCTGTCACAATTGTATCGAACTGTTTTGGCCAGCGGATTAATTGCATGGCTGCGTTGTCAACGTAGAGGTGAGAAAGTTCCACATCGGGGTATTCTGAAGAAAGGGCAATTATGCGATCGCGCCACAGTTGCGAAACATCCAAAACATTCGCTTTATCGACGGAACATAGCCTTTTCCCGCGCTTTCTGGCAGTCTCAAAAGCTACTCGCCCGATTCTGTCAATTTCCGACTCGGTGTAAGCCATCGTATTGACACCCCGTTTTTCGCCAGTTTCGGTTTGGAAAATACCCTTCGGCTTGCCAAAATAAATGCCTCCTGTCAATTCGCGGATGACCATAATATCTACGCCTTCGACAACTTCCCGTTTTAAAGAAGAAGCGTCAATCAATTGTGGTAAAATAGTCGCTGGACGCAAATTAGCAAACAGTCCTAATCCGGCACGTAGTCCTAGCAATCCTGTTTCTGGACGTTGTTCGCGGGGCAAATTATCCCACTTGTAACCGCCGATTGCTGCTAATAATATGGCATCGCTGTTGCGGCAGATTTCCAGGGTTTCATCTGGGAGTGGATTGCCTGTTTTGTCAATAGCAGCGCCTCCCATTAGGGCTTCTTGAAATTCAAAGCTGATGTCGAATTGTTGGCCGACAATTTTTAGGACTTCTACCGCGACTGCGATGATTTCAGGGCCGATTCCGTCTCCGGGTAAAAGAGTGATGCGGTAGTTTTGTGTCATATCTACTAAGTTGAGATTTTTTGCGAGTTCATTATTGTATCAGGATAGGTGATATTGTTTACTATTGTTTTTGGATGATTTAACCACAGAGGGCGCAGAGGGCGCAGAGAAAGAGAGGATAAAATTAAATTACTCAAAAGATGGAGTCTAGGGATTCAGAAACCGGGTTTTTATAGAATTTTTGGTTGTCATCAATAGATTTGGGGGGAAACCCGGTTTCTTTGGCGGAGTCTAGGGGTTCAGTCAATTGATCGAGGGGATGACTTAATCTATGACTAACAATAGTTCAATCAGAATTTAGCAAGGAGTTGCGGAGTGACAGAAGGCGAAGGTAAAATAACATCAGAACAGGTTGATTCCAGGGACTTTTCATGGCCCTTTTGGCCGATTGTCCCAATGTATCCCTATGGTAAGCGGCGCACGATCCGCAAGGAAATAGTCAAGGACACCGTTTGGACTTTTGACCAACTTCAGGGTATTTTTTATGTTGTCGTCCCGATTCGGATGACGGTGATTAAACTCGAACCCGAAGGCCTTCTTGTCTACTCGCCCGTTGCGCCTACTCCTGAATGTATCCGCTTGGTAAATGAGTTGGTAGCAGAACATGGTGATGTTAAGTATATCCTGCTGACAACTATTTCTGGCATTGAACACAAGGTGTTTGTTGGCCCCTTTGCGAGGTGTTTTCCCAGTGCCCAGGTGTTTGTCACTCCTGGGCACTGGAGTTTCCCGCTGAATTTGCCGCTTAGTTGGCTGGGTTTTCCCGCTAAACGCACGTCTGTGTTGTCATTTGATAGCAGCGAAATGCCTTTTGGCGATCAATTTGATTTGGCGATTCTTGGCCCGATCGACCTTCGTTTAGGTTGGTTTGCCGAAGTAGCGCTTTTTCATAGGCGATCGCGCACGCTAATGGTAACAGATTCTGTGGTTTCGATTCCAGAAACTCCACCTGCGATCGTCCAATTTGATTCTTACCCGCTGTTGTTTCACGCTAAAGATGACGCCTCCGATCTGGTGGTAGACACTCAGGAAAATCGATGCAAGGGGTGGCAGAGAATTGCTTTATTTGCGATGTATTTTCGTCCTAGTGTGTTGGAAGTGCGATCGTGGTGGGGGGTTTTAGGTCATAGCTTGAAAGCGCCAGAACGTTCGCGGAGAGCTTATTTTGGGTTGTTTCCGTTCCAGTGGAAAAGTGATTGGGGGCGTTCTTTTCAGGCTTTGCGGGGAGGAGGGCGATTGTTTGTGGCACCGATTTTGCAGGCTTTGATTCTCAACCGCGCGCCTAGGGAAACTCTTGATTGGGCGAATCGGGTTGCGAGTTGGGATTTTGAGAGAATTATACCTTGTCATTTCGATTGTGCGATCGCCACAAACCCCCATGAATTTCGCCAAGCATTTTCTTTTTTGGAAAAACACTCTGATGTTAGCCTTTTACCCGAAGCAGATTTTAAATTACTTAGGGATATTGATGCAGGTTTAAATAAACTTGGGATTGTACCACCGGCTAAGGATAAGGTAATGGGGCATAGGGCATAGGGCATAGGGCATTACCAATTGGTGTCAACTTAAGCCTGAAAGCCCGCCCCGTGTTCGTTGGTCATCCCGCCCTGGAGACAGGGGTTGAAACCCAGGGCTGTTTCATTCTCGAATTTTAGCACAGCTAAAATTCTGAATGAAAAAATTCACATCCTCATCGGAAA
>REAP01000236.1 GCA_004294385.1 Oscillatoriales cyanobacterium
AGGGTCAACAGTCAACAGTCAACTTTAGTTATTAGTTATTGGTTATTTGTTATCAGTGCTCTGCCCTTCGACTACGCTCAGGGTACGGGTTAATGGCCCTGAGCGTAGTCAACAGTCAACAAATTACAAATTACAAATTACAAATTACAAATTACAAATTACAAATTACAAATTACAAATTTTGGCGGCAAATCCCAAATACCGAGGTGTAACCGTGCAGAAAAGTGCTTCCGCCGACGGGGCCGATTTCACCATTGCAGAAAAAGCCACTCAGGGGAATGTTGTTGAGGTATCGGCCGAATAGTCGGGAGTCAAAGTTGGGTTCGCCGTAAAGCCCTTCACCGCGCCCTAGACAAGAGAACATCAAAGCGCCAGCACTGGATGTACCCCTGTCATCGATCGATCGCTGATAACGTTCCAACAGCATCTCTAGATCTTCTGTGGAGGTACGGGCATCCCGCAGGTGAAATTGGATGCGCTGTCCGAGACGGACTCGATCGCCGATCGCAATCGCTCCCACTCTTGGATCTACCCCCAATAGATTTCGGATTAAAAAATCTCCCGGCTCTAGTACCAGCTTGAATTCATCGCTCACTACCCCCACAAACAGCGAGTGTTGGGCTAATTCTCGGTCTTCTTCGCTCAAAGTTTGCACCAACTCTCGCAAAGCTTCTAAGGGCGATCGCCCAGTCCCCCCAAACCCTGAATCGTCGGTTTGTTCTTCGATTTTGAGCAAAATATTACGCTCTCCTTCTGTCACCCGATACGGACGCCCGATCGGTCTACAACCTTGAGCCACGATCGTCTCCAAAACTATATTGCCACTCAAAGCCACCCCAACCGTCCCTTCTCGGTAAAGCTCATAGTTGCAAAACAGCGCCGTAGTCCTAGTACCGTCGCCGCCCGCTAGTCCCCCTACCTTCGGCGCCCCTGGATAGGCATAATCGAGCCCTTGCAAAAAGTCGTTAATTTTTGACGAAAAGGGATCCGCTAAAATGATGAACTGCGGTGCCTCCTGAGCCGGCACACCCACAAGATCCACCCAAGTATCAGGGGGACTATCCAAGTCCGGTAGTTCTTCTGCTTCTACGTGAAAAGTTCTGACAGTTACTCCGGGCAAGCGTGCCAGACTCAGACTGATGGCTGGAGAACCCTCTACTTCTTCCGTCATGCCACTTCGATTCGTACCGATGACTCCCCCCGCCCCGCAGCCAATCAGAGCCGGAATTGGCAGTAATTCTTTGAGTAAAGGCATCAGCCGAGAATACTCGCTGGCAAAGGCAGAGGAGATAAATATCAGCCCCAAATCTGCGGGGCCTTCTAAGAGGCGATCGGTTTGTTCTATAACTTCTCTGAGAGCGGATTCCAAGGAGGGACGGGTTGATAAAGCGCTGACCCACTGCATTTCGTTTTGGGTGTACATCTGGCAAATTTCTGTATAAAACTATCTTTTACCATGAAGATGGGTCTAAAGCCCCGTCCTTCTAGGACGGCTTTTTCTTTGTCTTTAAGCCTCTAATGAGTTCCCGAAGTACATCGGTTTTAGTTCTGCCGACTAATTCGCAGTAATCTTCAAGAATTTGAAACTCGTATTCCTCGATCCGAAAATCTAATCTTTTTTTCATAGCGATACCCGGTTATCTGCTGTACAATAATAGCATGAAGACACTGAAGTTCAAGCTCTATCAAAGCAAGCGGAATAAACATCTCAAGCGGTCAATCAATGCCGCTGGGGTGATTTATAACCATTGCATCGCCCTCCACAAGCGGTACTACCGGATGTGGAGCAAGCATTTGAACTGCGCGAAACTTCAGGCTCATATTGCCAAGCTGAGAAAGCGTAAAGCGTTTTGGCAATCGGTCGGCTCTCAAGCCGTACAGGATATCTGCCAGAGGATTGAACGCGCATACCAACTGTTCTTTAAGCACCACAAAAAAGGAGTCAGACCGCCCAACTTCAAGAAAGTCAGACGATACAAATCGTTCACTCTGAAACAAGCGGGCTACAAATTCTTGACGGGTAATCGGATCAAAATTGGGAATCGTGTCTATCAGTATTGGAATTCTAGACCAATTGAGGGAACCGTCAAGACCTTAACCATTAAGCGCACTCCGCTAGGAGAGTTGTTTATGGTCATCGTGGTAGATGGCGTTGTTGAACCAGAAACCAAATTCGAGATGAGTAGAATCGCTGGGTTTGATTTTGGCTTGAAAACGTTTCTCACCTGTTCAGAGGATTCCAAAATTGAATCACCGCAATTCCTCAAACAATCACTCAATGTCATAAAGAAAGCCAGTCGTCGGCACTCCAAGAAACGGAAAGGTTCAGCGAACCCTTGAACGAGCGAGATTGAATCTTGTCCGCAAACATGAAGACGTGGTTAATCGCCGCTCTGATTGGTTTTGGAAGTTGGCACATGATTTGACCACTCATTTTGATGTATTGTGCTTTGAAACATTGAATCTCAAAGGGATGCAGTGTTTATGGGGGCGAAAGATTTCGGACTTGGCATTTGGGGAATTTCTTCAAATCCTTGAGTGGGTCGCAACAAAGAAAGGGAAGCAAGTGGTGTTCATCGACCAGTGGTATCCCTCGTCTAAGACTTGCTCGAATTGTGGGCACGTACTGAAAGAGTTGGATCTATCGGTCAGAGAGTGGCGTTGTCCGTCCTGTCAGTCCATTAATGGACGCGATGAAAACGCAGCTAAGAATATTTGTGCGGTTGGGGTATCAACCGTTAAGTTAGGCGATGTCAGACAGGCTACGCCTGCAATTGCTGTTTGACCTTAGAATCCCCTCGCCTTGATAGCTGGGGAGTATATCAAATTAGGTTAACCTGCATCGGCATCCCGTAGGACTCTACTGCTGGGCGATCGCTTCCTATACAAAGCCATTCTTGTGTTAACATAAGTTAACATGGATATAAAACTAAGCTAGTTTGCTGTCAACTGTGCGATCGACCAAATCTTAAAAGATCAAGATTGATACAGTTTGACACTACAATTCCATGTAATGTTTTGATCAAAAGTATTGACATCAAGATTAAGTATGACAACAACACCCGCTGGCAACATCCAAGAAAAAATTGAAGAAGAACTCGAAAACGCTCGTACCGTTTGCGACGTGAGTGGCAACACGTCTGGCGAGTGTGCGGCCGCCTGGGACGCAGTTGAAGAACTGCAAGCAGAAGCTTCCCATCAAAAGCAAGTTAAACCCAAGAATTCTTTTGAAAAATATTGCGACGACAACCCTGACGCTGCTGAGTGCCGCATCTACGACGAATAAAGGCGCAATTTAGAAGTTGAGCTAAAAGGTGAGGGCAAAATTTGTCCTCTATCTTTTTTTCTGTACCTTTTAAACTACGCAGCCTACATCTGGCAAAAGTGAAGCAGCAACTGGAACATGAAGAGATGCCCCAGTTGCTGATTTTTTGCCTGTTTTGTATTGACACTCCCCGACTTAAAAGCGACGCACTGAGCGTAGTCGAAGTGTACGGGGATTCTTGGTTCGCAGACATACCTTAAAACTACCTATCCTTTCGGC
>REAP01000237.1 GCA_004294385.1 Oscillatoriales cyanobacterium
TTGAGCTATGCCTTTGAATTTATCGCCACTAAAACTGAGAACGTACCCCCCCTACAGGTGTTGCAGACGATCGCCCATTTAGCGCGGGCATCTGGCGCTCCTGGACTCGTAGGCGGTCAGGTACTTGACCTGGAATCGGAAGGATTGAAAGATGTTTCTCTCGAAACCTTGAATTACATTCATGCTCACAAAACCGGCGCGCTGTTAGAATCCTGCGTAGTTTGCGGGGCAATTCTCGCTGGAGCATCTGAGGCGGATTTGCAGCGGCTTTCTCGTTTTGCTCAAAATATTGGGCTAGCTTTCCAGATTATTGATGACATTCTGGATATTACTGCTACTGCCGAAGAACTCGGTAAAACCGCTGGCAAAGATGTTCAAGCCGGAAAAGTGACATATCCTAGTTTATGGGGAATTGAAGAATCAAAGCGTCAAGCTAAACAACTTGTTACTGATGCTCAGGCTCAATTAGCAGTGTTTGGGAATAAAGCCCTACCGCTGTTGGCGATCGCAGACTATATTACCAGTCGCAGTTATTAAAAATGCCAAACACTATGCAGGAAATTTGTAGCGGCATCTTAAACAATCATGTACTCGTGGTTTCTCTAATCGCTTGTCTGGCTGCTCAAGTATTGAAATTGCCGATCGAACTAATCAAAAATCGGAAGTTTAATCTTCAGTATTTAGTAACAACCGGAGGAATGCCTAGCTCTCATTCGTCTTTTGTAGGTGCTTTGGCTGCTGGGGTGGGACAAACCTTGGGCTGGGAAAGTCCAGAGTTTGCGATCGCCACAATTTTTGCGATTATTGTCATGTACGATGCTGCTGGAGTCCGCCAAGCTGCCGGCAAACAAGCTCGTATCCTCAACCAAATTATTGATGAGTTTTTTGAAGAAGACCACAACTTGAATGAGGCTCGTTTGAAGGAGTTGCTAGGACATACTCCCTTTCAAGTGCTTGTCGGTTTAGGGCTAGGAATAACTATTTCTTGGCTAGCCGGGCCAGCTTATTAGTTAACAGTTAACTGTTGACTGTTGACTGTTAACTGTTAACCGTTGACGGTTGTCTGTTGTTTTTCTAATAACCGATTACCAACAACTAATAACTAATGGCTAATGACTAATGACCAACAACTAATGAATAATGACTACTGACTACAGTCCATATTCAGCTTGCAACAAATCATCATTGTCATCGGCGATAGTTGCGACAATCGTAATAGCGCGAGAAATTTCCCCAGCCGAGATTTCTGCGATCGTCCGAGTCGATAGTACCGCAACTTGACTGTCAACGATCGCAAAATGAGACTCCAAAGTAGACAGCCAATTCATTTCCAGAAGTTTCCGCATTAATTGAGCTTCATTCTTCGCCGGCAACTGAAGCACAAAAGCCCAAACAGTCAAAGTGTCATCTTCCATTTCGCCCGTGAGTTGCACCAACACTTCAACGCTACCGTACTTAAATTTCCAAAGATGTCCGCCAGCCTCATTTTGACCAACCATCACCTTTTGGTCTACAGCCATGCTGGCGATGACAGTTTCAATTTCTTCTGCATAGGTGACGGCTGTGGCTTTTTCGACCTGGGCATCCGCGATCGCGCTTTCACTTAAAAGGTTTTCAGTAGAAACTGTTTCTTGATTGGGTTCGCTGGTAGTCATGGTTATATTTAGACGGAAAACTATTCCAATAATTTAGTTTACTTGGCTCTAGCTTAAAATTATGGACTTTCAATAACTGGTTCTCAGGAAGAGCCTGGGAACCAGTATACCTCTTAGTCTGCGGAGGCAGACTTCGTTTGTGTAGCCGCGGTTTCAACCGCCCGGTCATCTAGGCTTCTTCTGCGTATTATTCAACCCATTCAGGAACATCGGCACAAACTTCTCCACAAATGCCTGGGGGTCACGGTTCCAGGCCCGCTGAGCCACATCAACCCTAGTCAGTTGCAAATCCGGGGCCAGCAAACTCCCAGCCAACCGTTCCATCAGGTATTGCGGCCGTTCCCACATCGGCATCGTGTTGGCAATATCCACCAAGCGAGTGACACGGCGCAGTTCCGCCCCCAACATGATATCCATTCCCGACGCAAATGCAGCTTGCTCGATCGCCACATACTTCCGCTTAGCGCGATCGACCTTTTGCGCGTGTGCTGGGCTTTTAGCAGCGATTTTGCCCAACCAGCGATTCCCCCAGCGGACGTGGCCTGCTTCTTCGGGAAAAATCTTTTCGATAGTTTCGCGGATTTTGACATTTTCGTCAGTTTGCGGAGCCATTTTCAGGGCGTGGATGTGGGCTGAGAAGTATTCGCAGCCCCGCTTTTCGGTGACATTAATCGCCGCTAGAGAAGAAATTACAAAATCTTCCCGGTCTTTGGTGGGGTCTTTTTGTTCGCTATCTAACAGTCTTTCAAACTCGTCAATGTAGGAGACTCCCGGCGGCTTACTAACGCCACAGCCGATGTCTACAAGCAAATCTGTTAGCCACATCGCGTGTCGCGCTTCATCGGAAATGTGCCGGGAGAGGTCGCGCACCAGTTCTGCCGGGTTCCCGTCTAGCTGTTCAATTAAGTCCGTGAGGTCTTTGCAACTGCGCTGTTCGCTAAATCGGTAGCGGTTGAGGGTGATCAAGTGAATTTCGCGATCGCGCACCACTTGAGCTAAAATTTCACGAGCTCCCATTCCGTTGCGAAGCTTGCGGGGATAGGCAACAGTCATAATTTTATGTTGTTTTGTAAAGATGCTTATATGATTGTAACGCAGTTTTTCGACAACCAATTACCTCGGAAGTTAGAAGTCTTCGGGCATCGGCCAAACAGGGCATCGGGCATCGGCCAAACAGGGCATCGGCCAAACAGGGCATCGGCCAAACAGGGCATCAAATTTTAGTCTGAATCTGAAAACAAATCCTGAGCCGACTCTTCTTTAAATTTTCGTGCTTCCTCCACTTCCAATCTAGCCAGCGTACTCGCCGCATCCGCCAACTGCAAAGCCAGATTCATTCGACCAACGGGGTTTTTCTCCTTCCAAAGGTCTTTTGCCAAGAAATGCACTCGATAGCGGAACATTTTAATTGACTGTGATGGAATAACTTTAGCCGTCATGGTCATAACCTCTCTTCAATAGTAGCTAGAATACGAAGCAGTACCCGTTCCGGTTCTAGATAAACAAATGTTAGTATAATTACTTGATCTTGATTGCCGATCATGACATCCCACGTAGCCGATCGCGGTTCAACCAATTCGTGCCTGACTATTACAGTATATTGTCCTGCTGCCAAGTCATCAAATCCCGCATCTGCCTCCATCAAGGCAACTGTCTCCTCGGCCAGTATCCGTCCGTCCCGATTTAGTAAAGTAATGAAGGCAATGCCATCAACTGAGGTCATGGCAATGTTATTTTGATTGCGTACCATCACGAAAATATCGGACATTCTTTGGTTATTGGTTATTGGTTATTGGTTATTGGTTATTGGTTATTGGTTATTGGTTATTGGTTATTGGTTATTGGTTATTGGTTATTGGTTATTGGTTAT
>REAP01000034.1 GCA_004294385.1 Oscillatoriales cyanobacterium
ATACATCAACTAACTCTTCAGTCCTCTTTGAGAGGACTTTCGCTATAAGACAGGGGTTTAAACCCCTGTCGGGCTATTGGTTCTACCTTAAGTTGACACTCCTTGGGCACTGCCGTTTCCTCAATTACTAAATTCCTAACAAATGAGCAGGATTTTCTATCATCATCAAATCAATTTCCCGCTGAGAAATTCCTTCACCTATCAATTTTTCCACAAATATTTTGTAACCTTCCGCAGGTAAAGGATCGGGTTTTCTTCCCAAATCCGTACTGAGCACAAAATGCTCGGCTCCGATTAGTTTGATCGCGGCAGCCATCCGCTCAATTGAAACATGATGCCAGTTTTTGTGTCCCTTGTCAGCCGCCTTTTCTCCCATCAAATCGTTCACAAATGCGAGTTCTAAGAAAGCTCCCATCTGGGCTGCTGTTTGCATATTTTTTAGGGACAAACCGGGTACATCAGCCATTGCGTGGGTAATCAGGATGTTCTGAATGTTCAGAAGTTTGGCCCGCGCAACAACAGCCATTACCTCTTCCGGGCAAATATGACCAGTTTCCAATACCAAATTCTCTCTAGCTACAATCTGTAATACCGCTTCTGTCTCCGGTAAAATCTTGCCATTTTCCGCAACTTTAATCCCAATTCCCGGCTTGTGAAAAACCCTCAAATGACAATCAGCATCAACCGTTGGTAGCCACACTACTTTACCGTATTTGCCGCCGATGCGGTGCATTGCTTCTACCGCTGCCCGATTCATCCCACCAACAGAATGATTGAGAACAACTCCTCCGAAAACTTCGATTTTTGGTACTATTTTATTAACCAGAACTGCGCGGGCTGCTGTACTCCCAAAATGATTTTTCAATACCACAGCTTTCATCTTCGCCCTAGCAGCTAATTTGGCTACTTCAAAATCGTCAAGTCTGCGGGGAATCACATCAGGAGATGAATGGATGTGAAAGTCGATCGCACTTTCGATCAGACTCTTCCGTGAATCAGGAAACTGCGGATATCCCACAGCATATACTGGCAAAGAAAAGACAGAGAAAATGACCCAAAATACTGCTGTTATTGCTATGATGTAATTAGTTAAATTTGTAGTCTGAGTCATGACCGCCAGCTTCTAATTTGTTTCTGCTTGCTCGCTCAATTGACAAGCAAGTGCTTTATTTCTCATCATTTGAAAGATGTTGTAAAATCCATTAGCGCGAGAAGGAGTCAGACTCACATTCAATCCCGTATCTTGAATAAAATCTGGGGTGACGGTGACAATTTCAGCCGGAGTTAATCCGCTCAAACCTTCCACGAGTAAGCCAACTAATCCTTTGACTAACTGAGCATCAGAATCTCCTTGAAACAAAACTTTTCCATCTGTCAAATTGGCAGTGATATAAACTTGCGATACGCAGCCAGAAACTTTGTTTTCCGGCTGTTTGTCGCCTTCGGGAAATGCTGGGAGTCGCTTAGCATACCATAGCAGTTGTTCGTAGCGCTGTTTCGGATCGGCGTGTCGCTGAAAGCGCTGGACTATTTTGGCTAGGGCTGCGGGTAGCGCGGTGTTTGCGGGCATGATTCATTCGTAGCGGTTTACTTCGTTCATATTATACCTTGGTAGTTTGGGCGATCGCACAGAAGTAACTTCGGGCGATCGCGTTTTATGGCTAAAATTAAGTGCGATCGGCTTTAACTCGCTAGCGGCGGCAAACCCCGCAACTGGCGCAGCGAATTGAGACAAAGTGGGCAGTCACAACCATATAACGCCACCGCAGCATCGCTTTCTTCTTCACTAAAGTCCAGCATCGCAATCGGTTCATCTCCAGGGCGTTGCCAACTGATTTTCGGTTTAGAATTGACAGCAGCAGACTTGCCGGGAAAACGCACGCAAATCAGACGCTGAGTGTGGGGCGATTTCACACAGTTGGGCGAAGTAGTCGGCTGGCCTGGTGTTTGGCTAGCTTGAACGGGATTTGCGATCGCGCTTAAAGACATCATAGATCCAAACAGCGTCGGACTTACCAATAAAGTGAGGAGCAATCTATTCATTTTTTGTCAAGATAGAACTTGATAATATAGAGTAGCGGATTATCTGGCCCAATTCAACAAGGTTTTCGTCCGACACCAGTACAGTTTACCCTTATTAAGACTTAAAAGCCGAATATTTGCCAATCAAACCTCAAACAATTGTCCGCGTATTAGCAACCAGTATTTTCTGATGACTATCACCTTTTCCGAATAAGTTTAAGATTTGTTTCAATTTGAGGAAATCTCGATCGCCCTTGATCGCAAATTCTTCCAATGTGGGTAAACTAATTATAGCAGGTGCCACTCCAAGCAGCAGACAAGTTTACCTCAAAAACCAGGTGGGGAGCGATGAGTACAGTTTTAGTTGTAGAAGATTCCCGCAGCCAGCGGGAGTGTATTTCACATCAGTTGAGTTGCAGCGGATTGAATATAATTCAGGCATCTGACGGTGTGGAAGCTCTGGCTCAAATCGAGAAAAAGTGCCCCGATTTAATATTATTAGATATCGTGATGCCTCGCATGGACGGCTACGGTGTTTGTAGTTTAATTAAAGCTAACCCTGATACTCGGAATATACCGATCGTATTTTTAACCGGGAAGGGACAGCGGTTAGATTTATTTTCGATGGCGATGGAAGGAGCGGATGCTTATGTTACCAAACCTTGGCAGCCGAGGGAACTTTTAGCAACTATCAAAAAAGTGTTGCTCAATGCTAATATTAAGTTCGATCGAGCTTCGGCGGACGCTTGGACGGAATATGGTATTTTAAACTTAAGTACGATCGAACTGTATCAAAGCCGCGCCGATGCTTGGACAAAATATAGCCCCCAAATTCTGAAATTGTACGATGCCAGTTTAGCAGCTTTCGATCAAGCTTTGGAAATTCAACCAAGTCACTTGAAGGCGAACAAGTATCGCAACAAAGTGCAGATGATACGCACAATCTTGCTCAAAAAGTTTCAGCAAACCAGACCTTGCAAAATCTGTTATTATTATTACGGCAAGGACAACCTGAATTGTGCCGTGCATCCGGCTGGCCGCCCTCAAGAAGTGTGTCGCGATTGGGAATTTAATTAAACTAACATGAAAACAAATAACCGTGCTTACCTGGAAAAATTGCTACAAGAAAGAAACGAACGTCCCGAAAAAATGGCAGAAATTGATGCACAAATAAATGCAACTTTTCGCCAAACTCATGCGATTATGGTGATCGATATGTCGGGATTTTCTAGGACGACTGTGCGTCACGGAATCATTCATTTTCTGGCAATGATTCACCGGATGCACGCAATTGTCAAGCCTGTAATTGCAGACTATGGCGGCACTGTGGTTAAGGAGGAAGCTGACAATATTTTTGCAGTGTTTCCTGATGTAAAATCGGCTGTACAAGCTGCGATCGATTCTCTGAAGCATACGGGGGCTGTGAATACGACTCTGCCGCCTGAAATGGATATTTATCTGTGCATCGGCATTGGCTGCGGTGATGTTTTAATGCTGGAAGGAGAGGATATGTACGGCTCGGAATTCAATCTGGCATCGAAGCTGGGAGAGGATTTGGCGGAACAAGGAGAGATTTTGCTTACTGATTCGGCGTTTGAAAAGTTTGAGGGTAAAAAGCAAGATTGGCAAAGAGTGGAATTTTCAATTTCGGGTTTGGAATTAGTGGCTTATAAGTGGGCGCGGGCTTAATTGTTCTAGGTTCTAGATGACCCGGCGGTTGAAACCGCGTCTACATAAACGAAGTCCGCCTGCGCGGACTAAGAAATAAGGGAGATTTAATATTAGATGATTGACGATCGCAAAAATTGGCAAAATATGAATTTAGCCGCAATTGAGCAGCGGCTGGCTTGGGTGCAACAACAGCCTGATGGCATGATTTTTTGTAAAGATTCTGGAGTTCATTATGTTGCAGTTAAAAAAGACCGATCGCGCATTAAGCTATCTTTAGTAGAAAAGGTAAATTTGTATACAGATTTATTGCAATCTGTGTTTGATTTAAATAATCCTTTACATCTTGTTTCTGAATATACTCAGGCGATGATGTTAGCTTTGGTGTGGCAAAGTCAACCTCAAAGAATTTACATTGCTGGTTTTGGTGGCGGCAGAATTCCCTTAGTTTTGCACCACTATTTGCGAGAAACTCTCATTGAATGTGCGGATGTAGACCCGATCGCAGTTGAAGCAGCTACACAGTGTTTTGGGGTAAAATTAGACTCACGACTGACTGTAGCAATTCAAGATGGCAGAGAGTATCTGGAACAGCAAAAACCCGATACTCAGTACGATATCATTATGACGGATGTGTTTTTTGGCAACGGCTACTTTCCCCATCGGTTAGCAACCAAGGAATTTTACGAACTTTGCCAAAAACATTTGTCAAGTGCAGGAGTTGTGCTAGTCAATCTGCTGCAAAGAGATGAGTTTTATGCCGAAAAAGTGAAAACTTTTCAAGCTGTGTTTTCCCAGGTATGTGTCTGCCCTTGGAAGGATATTAACAGTGTTTTAATTGGCAGTAATAGTGCGATTTTAGAGAAAGACGAGATTGTTTCTAGAGCCAAGTATTTGCAAAATTACCATCAATTTTCATTTGCTTTAACAGACAGAGCGATGGAAGTGAAAGTAGGTACAGAATTGGCGGAAGCAGTACCTAATTTAGACAAAGCTCATGTTTTGCTCGACGATTCGCCACCCGTCGGTTATTTTGATTGCTGGTTATTTTGATTGCTGGTTATTTTGTGTTTGTTGTTTATGGTTTTTTATGAATGATTTAACCACAGAGGGCGCAGAGGGCGCAGAGGAGGAGAACGGAGAGATGAATAATTTGGGATTAATAGCGAGGGATAGTCCGATCGACTACTATTGAATAAGCATCAATACCGCCAATGATGTTTTTAACGTTAATAAAGCCTTGTTCGGTCAACCAGTGGCACATTTGAGCCGATCGCATTCCATGATGACATAGAACTAGGGTTTCTGTGTCGCGATCGAGGCGATCGGCTATTTCCGTTGACCATTCGGCAAATTCACTCAGCGGAAAGACTGCAAATCCTGGGAGTGAGACGAGTTCAATTTCATCAGGTTCTCGCACATCTACAAGCTGCAATTTATCAGTAGCTGGTTCTGCTAAACGCTGGCTTAATTCTTCGACAGTAATTTGACCAAAAATTTGTGACATTAAATCAAAGAGGGAATTGGGAATTGGGAATTGGGAATTGGGAATTGGGAATTGGGAATTGGGAATTGGGAATTGGGAATTGGGAATTGGCCAAAGAGGGCATTGGCCAAAGAGGGCATTGGGCATTTGTTATTTGTTAGTGGTTGTTTGTTATTAGAAAAAACACTAACCACTAACCACTAACCACTAACTACTAACTACTAACTATTCCCGATGCCCTCTTTGGCCAATTATCAATTAATTTAACTTAGAAGGTGGTGGAATTAGATCCACAGGAAGTTTTGGTGTGGGACGATCGTCTAATTGACTTACTGTATCCCTAGTATCGAGACAAGTGGTCATTAGGCGATCGATCGAAAAGTCTACCTGACGGCTCAAACCAACTACGCATTCCGAAAATTGCTCTGGTAATAAACTGCGGCGACATTGATCCAACACCAACAGCGGAGTCGTAGTTTGAGTTCGAGACTTCGTGTTAATATCCACCACGCAAGTCGCCAAATCCTTGGGGCGGCGCACTCGCTGACAGCTAGCAAGTGCTTCAGCAGCCACAATATTCGTTTTGCGATTGATTTGAACCACACACTTAGATATCTCGCGGGGATGGAGTGCACCGGCACAAGCGTTGGCGGCTGCATCTGCGGTAAGTCCGGCTCCCATTAGTTCCACAGAGCAGGCGCGATACTCATTCTTCGTCCGAGGGAATCTAATCGTGATGGCTGATGCTGGCATTGGAGGCAATGCTGTGGCCAATAAACCTAGAGTTGCTAGTTGTGTACCGAGAGTCAAGATCCAGCTTCCAGTTGCTTTTGAGCCTGCTGGTGCGGGATGCGTGACAGAACTGGGTGAAGATTTGGGGTTGTGCATGGTGGATTTAATTTATCAGTTTTTTTACTAATAGACATGGACGATAATTATTGTGGCACAGGCATCCTGCCTGTTCGACCCAGGCGCGATCGGGCGATCGGCTTTCAATTCAGATTTTGTGTGATATGATAAACGACGGGTCAAAAATTGAGTACGGTAAGGCATACCGAAACTTTCGGACACCGATCCGAGCAACGCTTGGGGAGAGATCACCACTACTGAATATTAGAGTAATTCTGCCTCAGTAGGTCGTCTCGCAGAACCAAAAATCTCAGCGTTTTTAGACCTGAGAGTGCCAAAATATAAAGCCTGTATAAAATTTTATACAGACATTACAGAGGAAAATCAATGTCTCGATATCGGGGTCCCCGATTAAGAATCGTCCGTCGCCTCAAGGATTTGCCTGGGCTGACTCGCAAAACACCCAGACGGGATTATCCACCTGGGCAACATGGTCAAGACCGCAAAAAGCTCTCTGAGTATGCGGTTCGCTTGCAAGAAAAGCAAAAACTCCGTTTCAATTACGGTGTGACAGAACGTCAACTACTTCGTTACGTTCGGAAAGCTCGCCGAGTCACTGGTTCCACAGGTCAAGTGTTACTGCAATTCTTGGAAATGCGCTTGGACAATACTGTGTTTCGGATGGGAATGGCTCCAACTATTCCGTCCGCTAGACAATTGGTCAACCACGGTCATGTGACTGTGAACGATCGCGAAGTCAACATCGCCAGCTATCAGTGCAAGCCTGGAGATGTAGTTTCGGTCAAAAATAGAGAGCGTTCTCGCCTGATGGTGGAGACTAACCTCAAAGATCCAGGTTTGGCTCACTTGCCAAGTCACTTGGAATTTGATAAGCAAAAACTGGTTGGTAAAGTCAACGGCGTTGTCGAACGTGAGTGGATTGCGCTTCAGGTTAACGAACTGCTAGTCGTGGAATACTATTCACGACAAGCCTAAGTTATTAGTCATCAGTCATAGGACTAAGAATTAATAATTTTTAATACTCCCATCCCTTTTTAGGGATGGGATTTTTTGAAGGTTTCGCTTGTTGATTTCCTTATGCCCCGTCTTTCTAGGACGGTTTTTTGATATACTTTCGCTAGGGCGTTTGCCTTCCCTCTGGACTCAAGACACAAGGACGAGGAGTTATGCCTTAGCCGCCAATAAAGTAGACAGGTATGTCAAATTTTGCTCCTTCTGTTTCTGCTTTTTTCCGGTTCTCAAATCCACCGAGGCGAGAAATCTGCTCTCCAAGGTGGTATTTTTGTAACCAAATTTATGGATTAATTATAAAAATTGTCCAAATCCATATAAATTAAAGGTTCCACCGATCCATAAGGGTCGGGAAGACTTTAGAATGATTCAGTGAAAATTAGATGCTGTCGGGTTTTCAGGAATTAAAAATCAAAATTCCTTTTCTGACCAATTACCCTAGGGTAATTGGTATTCAGCAGGAGTTCTGATTCGGGGAAGTGGACAGGGGCGATCGGACTAACCGAAACCTCCCAAGCCACAGCCCAATCCAGTTGATCACTCACAGCTAGTAGTTGAACTCTGTTTGTAATCTCCACAGGGGGGCAACCATTCCCCCCCAGCCCGAAAGGGTAGGCGGTTAAAATCGTCGATGTTGTTTTCTTCTCAGGTCTAAAGACACTGAGTTTCCCACTTACCGGATCTTTTTATGAACAAAGGTGAATTGGTTGATGCAGTCGCGGAAAAGGCTACCGTGACGAAAAAACAGGCAGATGCCGTTTTGAGTGCTGCCTTGGAAGCAATCATGGAAGCTGTCTCTGATGGCGACAAGGTGACGTTGGTTGGTTTTGGTTCCTTTGAGTCCCGCGAACGCAAGGCTCGTGAGGGTCGCAATCCCAAAACTGGCGCTAAGATGGAAATTCCGGCAACCAGAGTTCCAGCATTTTCCGCAGGGAAGTTGTTCAAGGACAGAGTTGCACCGGACAAAAACGCCGATAAAGCCCCCGAATAATCGACAAACTGAACTTTGACTAGACCTGTTCACGGTGGGAATTTAGCTTGGGCGGCCACATTGGCGGGCTGCCCTGCTTCTGCTATTCTCGATTTTTCTGCGAGTATCAGTCCTTTGGGCCCTCCTCAGTCAGCCCTGGATGCGATTCAATCACACCTGAGCAGTCTGACTGCTTACCCAGACCCGGATTATGGAGAACTGAGGGCTGCTTTGGGTGAGGCTTTGAATGTTGACCCGGATTGGATTTTGCCGGGGAATGGTTCGGCTGAATTGTTGACTTGGGCGGCTTGGGATTTGTCGAAGCTGGAAGCAACTTATTTGGTGACTCCAGCTTTTGGTGATTACTGGCGGGCTCTGAATGCTTTCGGCGCGAAGGTGCTGGAATGTCCTTTGGAGCTTAAATCTTGCACGATTGTCGAGAACGGGCAAGATGCCCATTCCACAAGAGATGAATTTTCTTGTGGAACAGGCATCTTGCCTGTTCCTAAACAAGTAATTGAGAACGGGCAAGATGCCACAGGCATCTTGCCTGTTCCTAAACAAGTAATTGAGAATGGTGCAACATCATTTCGAGGTTTGCTGCTGAATAATCCGCACAATCCTACGGGTTTGCTGTTCAGTAGGGAGGCGATTCTGCCTTATTTGCAGGATTTGGCTCTGGTGGTGGTAGATGAGGCCTTTATGGACTTTCTACCGCCGGAACAACAGGAGAGTTTGATTGATGCTGTGGCGGAGTTTCCGAATTTGGTGATTTTACGATCGCTCACTAAATTCTATTCTCTGCCGGGACTGCGGTTGGGCTGTGCGATCGCCCATCCCGATCGCCTCCGTCGATGGCAGTTACAGCGCGATCCTTGGCCTGTGAACGCTCTGGCTGCGGCTGCGGCTGCTGCTGTGGTGCGAGATGCTGTTTTTGAACGGCAAACCTGGGATTGGCTACCAGTGGCTCGACAAGAGCTGTTTGAGGGGTTGGCTAGTTTACCGGGTTTGCGGCCGTTTCCTGGTGCGGCTAATTTTTTGTTGGTTGAGTCGTCGGTTTCGGTGGCGCTGATTCAAAAAGGTCTGCTGGAATGTCACCGGATTTTGATTCGGGATTGTTTGAGTTTTCCTGAGTTGGGCGATCGCTTTTTTCGTGTTGCTGTACGCGATCGGGCTGATAATCTACGGTTAATTGCTGCACTTAAAGAAGTCATTGGTCATTAGTCATTGGTCATTAGTCATTGGTTAGTAGTTATTTGTTATTGGTTAGTAGTTATTTGTTATTGGTCATTGGTCATTGGTCATTGGTCATTGAACCCTTCGACTCCGCTCAGGGAGCAATAACCCAAACGCCTTGGCGACTGCTATAGTTGACAACAAATAACAAATAACAAATAACAAATAACAAATAACAAATAACAAATAACAAATAACAAATAACAAATAACAAATAACAAATAACAAATAACAAATATAACAAATAACAAATAACAAATAACAAATAACAAATAACAAATAACAAATAACAAATAACAAATAACTGACAATTTATGCTTGACTACGATTTAGTAATAATTGGTGGTACGACCGCCGGACGCTATGCTGCTTTAACTGCAACTAATTTCCAAGCTCGTGTTGCTTTGGTGGAACCGTTTAGTAATTCGGAAAATTTGCCGAATGCGGGCAAAGATGCGATCGCCTTAAGTTCGCAATACAACCAAATTTTGAGCGAGAGTGGCCGATTTGCTGAACAAATCAGCAGCCAGAAATTCGGAGTCAGTTGGGAAAAAACCGATTCACAAATGCCTGTGGAATTGCAGTTTGATGGGGTGATGAAGTGGGCCGAAGGAATCGTTTCTAATTTGTCAGAAATCAATGATCTCGGTGTTTTGGCGACTCGCGGGGTTGATGTGATTTTTGGTGATGGCGAGTTTGTGGTGAAACCGGATTTGGCTTTTGCGGTGAATGGCCGAAAATTGCGATCGCTCTCTTATCTCTTAGCTTGTCCGAGTCTCCCGGCGATTCCCAATATTGAAGGACTTTCATCTGTTAGCTATTTTACTTCGGAAACTGTCTGGAAATTGGCAAAACAGCAACAACTGCCTAAAAGTTTGGTTGTCATCGGTGCAGATCCTAGTGGTGTCGAAGTGGCTCAAACTTTTGCTCGATTAGGGGTGGCTGTGACGGTTGTGGTGAAGGGTTCGCACATTTTGGCGAAAGAGGAGCGAGAGGCTGCTAGCTTGGTTCAGGCTGCAATGGAAGCGCAAGGGGTGCGGATTTTGACGGCGACTGAGGTGACTCAAGCTAGGGTGATTGATGGGAAGAAGTGGATTCAAGCGGGTGATTTGGCGATCGAAGCTGAGGAGATTTTGATCGCAGCGGGCCGCTTACCTAATTTTAAATCATTAAATCTAGAAGCGACTGGGATTAAATTTAATCGCCAGGGATTAATTTTAAATGACAAATTACAAACAACTAATTCTCGGATTTATGCTTGTGGTGATGTTGCTGGGGGTTATTCGTTCGCTCATATCGCTAATTCCGAAGCTTTGGTTGCTGTGAAAAATGCTTTGTTTTTGCCGAGGTTGAAAATTGATTATCGCGGGATTCCTTGGGCGATTTTTTCTGAGCCGCAGTTAGCAAGAGTTGGCTTGACTGAAGCGCAAGCAATTCGTCGTTTTGGTGATGATATTATTGTTAGTCGAGAATATTTTAAGCATATTGAAAAGGCTCAAATGTGTGGGGAGACGACTGGTTTTTGTAAGATTGTCGGGCGTCGCAATGGGGAGATTTTGGGGGCTTGTATTGTGGGCCCGCAGGCGGCTGAGTTGATTCATGCGATCGCTTTGGCTGTGCGTCAGGGGATGAAGGTTGGGGCGATCGCGGAACTTCCGTTTATTTGTTCTACTTTTTCGGATATTACTGGACAAACTGCTGCTGGTTGGGAATTACAGCGTTTCCGTAGCAATACTTTTATGCGTAATTTATGGGAAAATTTGTTTCATTGGCGTCGATATTGGAAAAGGTAGTTTTGGGAATTGGGAATTGGGCATTGGGAATTGGGCATTGGGCATTGGGCATTGGGAATTGGGCATTGGGCATGGGGAATTGGGCATTGGGCATTGGGAATTGGGCATTGGGAATTGGGCATTGGGAATTGGGCATTGGGCATTGGGCATTGGAAAGTCTATTTTTATAGTGGTTGATTTAGTGGCTGATTATGAATATGATAATCAGTATCAAGGATTGAAATACAGTTTTCTCAAGTTGTAGGTCGCACTCTCTATTTTAGTACGATTTGTTGTTCGAGTCACATCACAACCGATCGCGAATTGACTCTGCGGGCGATCGCAAATGCTCAATTTCTAAGGCTGCAAATAGTCTGCGCCACTGACTCACCCATTCGCCACTCGGATCGAATGATCACAATTCTCATTTTAGTGCGATCGGGCATCAAGTTTACGGTTTTAAGTTGGGTGGGGGCGGGTTTATTAAGATTATCGGTGGGTGGCAAAATTGGTCGGCAAACCCGCCTCTACCGAATTTTATTAATTATTGGATCAATGGGTGAGTTTTTGAGATTATTTGTCAATGATTGCTACGGTAAAGTCAGAATTTGCACCCCAGAATCAGTCACAGCCAATGTGTGTTCAAATTGAGCCGAAAGCTTGCCATCTTGAGTCACAGCAGTCCAACCATCGGCGAGAATCTCCACTTCCCAAGTACCCTCATTAATCATCGGCTCGATCGTAAAAACCATCCCTTGTCTTAACTTCTTTCCAGTCCCCCGCTTCCCATAGTGTAGAATTTCCGGTTCCGTATGAAAGACTCGGTGCACCCCGTGTCCCGCAAAATTTCGCACTACCGAAAAACCCTGTGCTTCCGCATATTGTTGAATTGCTGCACCGATGTCGCCGGTACGAGCACCGGGTTTAACTTCCGCAATTCCTCTTCTCAAACATTCCTCAGTTACTTCAACTAATCTTTTCGCAACCGGCGAAGGTTTCCCAACAAAAAAAGTTTTGGAAGTATCACCATGATAACCATCAACTAAAGGCGTTACATCAATATTAATAATGTCACCTTCTCTGAGAATTTGTTTGGCATTTGGGATACCATGACAGACTACTTGATTGACACTAGCGCACAGAGATTTAGGAAATCCTTTATAACCTAATGGAGCACTTTTTGCCCCGTGTGCTAAAGTCCAACGTTCGGCTTCGTCATTAATTGCGAGAGTGCTGACACCGGGTTTGACCATTGGTTCTAAGTGTAGCAGAAGTTCGGCTGCTAAGCGGCCTGCTTGACGCATTTTGTCGATTTCTCTACTTGATAAAAGCACTAAACGTTCGGTTGCCATCGTTATTTTTGTTTGCTGTTTTTGTGGTTGATTAAGAGTTAATTTAACTAAAATTCACAATAGAGTTGAACCAGCGTTCAAATCGATCGCCCAAAGCGACTAAAGAGTATTCTACCTCTGCTTGGTTACGGCAAGCCCTGCGGTCGATTTTGTCAATTCGGGCGATCGCACCTACCAAACCATTGACACTATCAGGCTGCACTAAAAAGCCCGTCAGCCCGTCTCGAACAATTTCGACCGGCCCCCCGCGCGCGTAGGCAATCACAGGCACACCGCAGGCTAAGGCTTCGATCGCAACATTTCCGAAAGCTTCCACCCAGCGCGGTGTCATCAACAATGCTTGACACTCTCGGACTTGCTCCTGCATTTGGGTTGTAGTCAGAAACCCTAAATATTCTACCGGAGCATCCGGGTAATCTGCACAAATTTTTTGCCAATAATCCTCATCCTGCATTTTGCCCATAATTTTGAGGGGAATGCCTGTAATTTTTGCGGCTGCTACAGCATCTTCTAAGCCTTTCTCCGGGGCGATACGGCCTAGCCAAGCTAATTTGGACTCCGGCTGGTCGCAAAATTGGTACAGCGATAAGTCGATGCCGTTTCCCAACAATTGACATCGATCGGCAAAGGCAAATGTTTGGGCTTGATTCGCGGTATGAACTCCGATCGTACCAGGAAATTGGACTGCGATTTGTCCGGCAATGCGATCGAGTGATGCCGAAAGGGAGCCCATGCTGATCAAATGTGCGATCGGAATCTTAAAAAATGGTGTTAAATAAAATGGCAGCCAATCGTAGGCAAAGTTCACAATCACATCATATTCCTGCTGAACTTTTCGAGCATATTCCCACATATTTGCCAGCACAGAATCGGGTGGCATTTCGATAGGATCATTGTAATCTTGGGTTTGGGCAGTTATTTGCAAATCCCCGGTAATTTCGATGACTGGAATTGATGGCAAAACTGAACCAAAGGGTGCGACAACTTCTATTTTGTGACCGCGATTTTGCAATTCTTTGGCAATGTTGAGCAGTGTCAGTTCTACTCCGCCACCCAACCCAGAACCGAGTTTCCCAACGGAAGTTGATAAAAATAATAGTTTTAATTTGTTGTTTGTCATTTGTTGTTTGTTGTTTGTCATTTGTTGTTTGTTGTTTGTCATTTGTTGTTTGTTGTTTGTTGTTTGTTGTTTGTCATTTGTCATTTGTCATTTGTTATTTGTTGTTTGTCATTTGTTATTCGTTATTCGTTATTCGTTATTCGTTATTCGTTGTTTGTTGTTTGTTGTTTGTAATTTGTTGTTTGTGTACCCGTAAACTCAGCGATTGAACTCGCCCGGAATTCATTGATTTTGTTTGTGTAGCCAACAGTCAACAGTCAACAGTCAACAGCGAACAGTCAACTAATCATTAATTATCCTTTATAGGACGAGGACGGATGCAATTCAACTGATTAATTGCCCAGCGAGCGGTTTCCTGAACTTCGGGATCGGGATCATCAGTAGCGCGGTGCAGTAAATGAGTGATTTGATTCACCAATTCATAGATCCGTGTCAAATCCCGAATCGCATTTTTACGCACTTCCGGGTTTTGATTTTGCAATGAAATTGACCAAGCATTATTCATTGGTTTGAGCGTGCGAATGCCAATTTCCGAAAGACTTGCTAAAACTAAACTGTACTGCTTAGAGTCAGAATTTGCTAGCAAATCGAGCAACGGTTCAACAGCCCTAGAATCTCCTTGCTGTCCGAGTTCCCAGATAGCTTTACGGCGCAAATTCGGATTGAGGTGCTGCAAATTTTCAATCAGTGATTCAATAATATCAACTTTATGACTGTCATCATCTTCTGGAATGAAAATATCTTTGGTCTGATTGACTAGGGAATCGGGCCGATGGTTTTTTTGAGAAGCCTTGAAATCTGTGTCACCGTATAAGCCGTTACTGTTGTTTTCCAAAGATAAGATGTCAGAATTAATGCGATCGCCCTCAACTCCTATTTCCTCAGATTCTGTACTGTCAAGATTGTAGACTTTTGAGAAATCAGAGGTGTGGGGTAATGCTGGTTGCGGTTTTCCTGTTCCAAAAGAAACGCCTTGTCGTCTAGTTTCATTGAAGTTTGTTTGAGAGTCGGGATTTTTGAATTGAGGATTTTTTGACTGATTGCGATCGACTCTACCCCGTTTTCGCTTGGAATTATTTGAGTCACCACTGTCAACTAATTTGAGCATGATAAATACTGCCGCTGCTGTGATGACAATGGCGGCTACACCCAAAATTAACAGCCCTCGTTGGCGAGACAATATGACGATTAAACCGGAGATTGATTTGGGGACTTTGGAATTAGATTTTTCGGTTTTAGAGGGTTTAGATTTGCTTCTATTGGTTGCTGGGGATGTTTTTGGAGTCTGGGAGTTGGGGCGATCGTCCGGGGGGGAATTCGCCTGAGCAATTTTTTGGGATAAATCGCGGTAGGACAAATCGATAGCGCGTTGGCTTCCGTCCGCATTTGGACTGAAGACTGCGCCCAGACAGGCGATACAGGTGAATGAAAGTAGAGTTAATCGGTAGTGCGCCATAAGACTCAACCGGGTTTTTGAGAGGCCACATGACGTGGTTTAGTGTAACCTTGAGCTAGTTTGATCCTAACTGCTATGGGCTCAACAAAGATCAAAACCCAAAAAATATCACCTTACTTTGTCCCTTTCGAGTAAACAATGTTCAAAGACATTATATCAGTTTAGCATTAGAAAATTATCAACTTCACGTTGAATTTGAAGACAACAATCAACCGATACAAATCAAGGAGATAGTCTCTCCGATTTAGCGAAAACAATATACAGCGACTCTTGTGGATAAAGCAGCGGAATCTAGAAAGTTTATTGCTACTGAACCACTAGGAAAAAGTGGAGAAACGGCTGAAAAAATGGTTTGGGATGCGGTTTGCGAGGCTTTTGCCGATCGCGTCTGCATTGCTTATTGGCGATATCCTATTTTTTCTTCGTCGGGTGATTTTCGGAAAGAGCCTGATATTCTAATTGTTGATTTTGAACTGGGTTTAGTTATTATCGAGGTTAAGGCGATCGCGATCGACCAAATTGTCGCAATATCTGGCCATAGGTGGGAGTTTCAACATTTCTATACTACTGGCGGCAACCCGTATCAGCAAGCAGAACATCAACTATACGCCATGTTGGGTTACTGCGATCGCGAAACAGCCTTGCGGGGAAAAGTCAGCGGAAGGGCGATAGTTGCCTTACCGTCGATTTCTCAACAACAGTGGCATGACAAAGAGTTTAACAAGCTTCCGAGCAATCCGCCGATCATTTTTCAAAATCACCTCCGGGGAAATTCAGGACAAACAAAAATAGCGGGAATAGAGGAACCAGAAACAGCAGAAAATTTTGCCATTTCTTCCTCTCCAAATCCTGAAAATACTCACACTTTAATTGAACTAATTAAAAATACAAATCCTGTCCTAAAAGAAAGCCAATTAAATCGAGAACAATGGCAATTACTGCTAGCTGTAATTAGCGGAACTCCAATCTTGAAACCACGGCCGCGCCGATTTTATTTAAGTCAGCAGAAAGCAGCGAATCCAGAAAATCCTCTACTTTCCCATCTCCCAAATTATACAACTCGCGCAGCAGTTTTAGCTCAGTTACAGCAACAATTTTCACAACTAGATTTACAGCAAGAACGCATCGGCAAACAGATTCCTCCTGGGCCGCAGCGGATTCGGGGAATTGCCGGCTCTGGAAAAACAGTTTTGCTGTGCCAAAAAGCCGCTCTGATGCACCTAAAATACCCAGAATGGGATATAGTATTGGTCTTTTTTTCCCGCAGTTTGTACGAGCAGATTGTCGCACTTTTGGATAAATGGCTTCGCCGTTTTAGCAATGGCGAAATTGGATATGATGCTAATAATAATCAAAAATTGCGATCGCTCCATGCTTGGGGTGCCCAAGACCGGCCAGGACTTTATAGTACAATTTGTCGGGCCGCAGGAGTCGGACGTTTAACTGTTGGCGATACAGATTTTCAAGAACCCAGTCAAGCTTTAGCTGATGTCTGTCGCCACTTACTCAAATCTGCAAAAATTCCGCAAATATTTGATGCAATTCTGATTGACGAATCCCAAGACTTAATAGTTGATAAAAAATTTAACTTTCAAGGAAAACAGCCTTTTTTTTGGATGGCATATCAATCTCTACGCCTTGTGAATATTTCCCCATATTCCAATTATGAAATATTTCAAGAAAATACAAATTCAAACAAAATAAAACTCGAAGAATCGCCAAACAATGCCACTATATATCAAAGTGGAAATCCAGATTTGCGCCGTTTAATTTGGGCTTATGATGAAGCGCAAAGTTTGGAATGTCTAGAGATTCCAACAGCCAGCAAATTATTTGGTGAAGAGTTAGGACATTTGGTCAGTGGCGAATATACCGATGGGATTAAAAAGACTGAAATCATGCACAAATGTTACCGCGTTCCCGGCCCAATCTTGACGGCTGCTCACGGAATTGGCATGGGTTTGTTGCGGCGCGGGGGAATGCTGACTGGTATTAATCGCGTGGAAGATTGGAAGGCGATCGGTTATGAGGTTATTGTGGATAAAACATCTAAAATAAATGCAGCAATATTCAAGAATAATCAATATCAATTAGCTAAAAAAGTTACTATTTGCCGCCCTCCCGATAACTCTCCGAATTTAGTGCCTAAATTATGGGTAAATCCAGTCCTGGAATTTGAGGCTTACCGCTCTCGTCAAGAGGAATTAACTGCTCTAGCTGAAGATATTTTATATAATCTTAAAATTGATGGTTTAAGACCGTCTAGGGAGATTTTAGTGATTGTTTTAGGTTCTGGTTTTGAAGCAATGGAACTAGAAACCTATACTGCTAATTTCTTGATGCAGCAAGGAATTGATATTTATATTCCGAGTACCCCAAGTTGCAATCTTCTGAAAGTACATCAAGCCAATTCTCAGCCCGATCGCTTTTGGTGCGAAGGTGGAGTAACGGTGTCTCGAATTCACCGCGCTAAGGGAAATGAAGCTGATATGGTTTATCTTGTCGGTTTTGACTTCATTGCTAAAGATGAAAGTAATTTGAGTTTACGAAATCAATTATTTGTAGCTTTAACTAGGTCTAAAGGCTGGTTAAAATTGAGCGGGACTGGTGCATATCCGATGTATGATGAAATGTGGCGAGTTATGCAGAGTGGCGATAGTTTTACTTTTACTTGGAAGCAGCATCATCAGAGAAATATTAGTGTCACAGATGCGGGAGAATTGGCGGGTAGATATGCAGCGGGAGGGAGAAATTTTCAGGGTGTAGATTTGGCTGGTGCTGATTTTGCTGGCGCGAATTTGCAGCGGGCTAATTTGGTTAATTCTAAGTTGATTGGTGCTGATTTAAAAAATGCTAATCTAGACGGTGCAAGGTTGATCATTGCTGATTTGAGTGGTGCTGATTTGAGCGGTGCTAGTTTAAAAAAAGCCAAGTTAGTCGGTGCAATTTTAAATGATGTTAATTTAAATCGAGCTAATTTGAGTCGTGCGGATTTGAGCGAGGCTCAGTTGAGAAATGCTGACTTAAGATGTGCTATTCTAACTAAGGCTAATTTGAGTGGTGCAGATTTGCAAGGCGCTAATCTGGAAGGTGCAGATTTGACTGATGTTCGTTTGAGTGGGACAATGATGCCGGATGGAAGCGTTTGTGCGATCGACTAATATTAATTTACTTATCTGGTGTCATTTTATTATAAAATTGATCTAAATTTATCGTGTGAGAGCAGAGGCATTTGTGATCCAACAAGATATTGTAAATTTAGCAAAAGAAGGCGATGCTAAGGCGATCGCATTTTTGATCGGCCAAGCACTCCAAAGCTTTGGAGTCACCGCCAAAGCCAGCAGCGAAAACGACACCTTGCATCTGTTGCTCGAAGGTGAAAAATTACCCGCTGAAGATGCTTGTATCCGAGTCGCAGTCAAAGGTTTGCAGAGACTACAACCAAATAACCTTTACTCATTGATAATTTATGGGCGACAAAACGGCCAGCAATTGCCAACTTGGACTCAAAATGTAAAATTAAAACAACCTTTGACTTCCAAGCCCGTGAGTGCTGTGGCGGCTCCAATTCCTGCGGGTTTGCCCAAAGTAGAAGAACATCAAAATGTCAAAATTGCCGATACTCAAATAGCCGAAAAAGCTCCGCCAAAACCACCTATAGTTACAACGGAAAAACCTAAGAATCAACCGCAAAAACGAAAGGTTGTCAACCGCAAAACTAAAAACAGAAAACCTTGGCTTTCCGTCGCTGCATTGAGTGTGATTTTAGTGCCCATATCCGGCATTGTTCTAGCTGCTCAATTTTACAAATCCTCAAACACAACTGCTACTAATTCTCAAATAGTAAAGCCTGTGATACCGGAAGTGCGATCGATTGGTTCCCCATCACCAACTCCCCAGGTTCAGACAACCCCAAAAACACCAGCACCGGCGGCAAAAAATACCGTCATTCCACCTACAACTGTCAGCATCAAAGCAGTTGGCGACATTATTCCCGGCACCAATTTTCCTTACAACAAATTACCTCAAAACAAGGATGTCTTATTTGATTCGGTTAAACCGCATCTGAAAGGGGCTGACATTCTGTTTGGCAATTTTGAAAGCACGATGACCGATTATCCTTACAGCTCCAAAGGAGGAGGCGGAGGTATGCTGTTTGCCTTTCGTACACCTCCGAGTTATGCCAAGATTTTGAAAGACGCTGGTTTTAATATTTTGAATATTGCCAACAATCACTCTTATGATTTTAATGAGCCGGGATTTAAGGATACGATTAAAAACATTGATAGCAATGGGATGAAAGCAGTTGGTAAAAGAGACCAAATTGTCTATAAAAATGTCAAAGGTGTGAATTTCGCATTTATTGGTTTCAGTAACTATGGCGAAGTTCATAACTCATTACTGGAACTCAAAGCTGGGGCGGAAGTTGTGAAGAAAGCTAAGCAAAAAGCTGATATTGTAGTGATATCAGTTCATGCGGGTGCGGAAGGAACTGGGGCTTTGAATGTGAGAAATAAAACGGAATTCTTTTATGGTGAAAACCGGGGAAACATGGTTCTGTTTTCGCGGACGATGATTGATGCAGGTGCAGATTTAATTTTGGGACATGGGCCACACGTTGCTAGGGCGATGGAACTTTATAAGGGGAAATTAATTGCCTATTCCCTGGGCAATTTTATGGGTTATCGCACTTTGTCAACGGCGGGAGAATTGGGTAAATCTCTGATTTTGGATGTGAAGATGAATCCGCAAGGTGATTTTGTATCTGGTAAGATTATTCCGATCGCACTTAATGGCCAGGGAATCCCATCTTTGGATGATGATTTTAGGAGTGTGCAGTTGATTCGGCGTCTGACGAAAAGCGATTTTCCCAATGCTGGCTTGAGTATTGGCGATTTGGGGCAGATTGTGAAAAAGAGTAAATAGTCGATCGATGAATTCGCCGCTAAATGATTAGTTAATTTGTCGGTGGGTGGGGGCGGGTTTTTATAATTGGTCGATGGGTGTCAAATATCTAGGCGAACCCTTCGACTACGCTCAGGACATCGCCTGCCCCTACGGAATTATGTTCAATTCATGAAACATGATTTAACAACTAACAACCAACCAATAACCAATAACCAATAACCAATGTTCTAAATTAGCCAGCTCGAACTGCATCCCGAAACATTTTTAAAGCTTCTTTTTCTTCCGACATTTGCAGACATCTACCCAGCAATTCTAGATCCAAATCCGGCAAAAGTACGCTACTCAAAATGCGATCGTAACCCTCCGAATTTAGTTGGTAAATCGCAAATACTCCGTCTTCCCAAAACCAAACTTCGGCTACGTTAAATCTGCGATAGTATTCAAGTTTGTTGATAGTCCGAAGAGTGAAAATAACTTCGATCGCCAAATCGGGTGTTTTTCGCCTCCGTCGGTCTTCCCCAAAGTAGTAAGATAAATCTGGTTCCTTGCTACTGCCTTTTGTTTCCCCTTGGAGTGTAGCGCTCCCCGTCGGCATAAAACTAATATCTTTTTCTAATAAAAACTGACATAACATTCCTGCTAGCAGGCATTTAATGGTTTCGTGTTCCGGCGAAAGTGTTATAATTTCTACATATCCATCCAGGTAAGACAAGCGAACGCTGCGAGTGTACTCTAGCAAGGAATCAAGAGCTTTGAACTGCTCCCAAGTCATTGATAGTGGCAAAATCAATCGCTGTTCTGGGAGGGCCGTCAATTTGGGTTGAGTAGCAATGGTCATAAAAACTTTCCCCACGTTGGAGTTGCTATTTCTAGATTAGCATAAAAAATATCTAAAGGCAGTAGGGACTAAGGCCCCGTGCCCATAGGTGTCAACTTAAGGTACAACCCCTAGTCCGGCAGGGGTTGAAACCCCTGCCTCAAAGCGCAAGTCCTCTCAAAGAGGACTGATGATGAGTTCTTGAGTCCTCTTTGAGAGGACTTTAGCTATTAGACAGGGAATTGATTCCCTGGCGGACTGGTGTGGGATGCAAGGACTGGCGGACTCACAGCTTAAGTTGACACGCTTTGGGCTCTTGGAGTGTCCCTACCAGGAAATAGCCCGATCGCCCTCAAATTCTCCCAAAATTAACTAAGCCAAAAACTGAAACTGAGAACCATTAATTGCCAAAGCAAATGGACTCGCAGATTCAAATGAACCAGTAAGTTCAAAGTTACTCGTGTTTAAAACTATCCCCAAAATCCGTCCGTTACCACGGTTCCTAATCACCATGTCGTTGATAATTCCATCGTTATCATAAACGATCAGATTGTCGTCACTAAACAAGAGATCTAATTCTGTTAAACCATCGGAGAGAGCAATGCGATCGCCCTGATCAAAGTTAAAATCAGTAATCACATCGGCCTGATTGACTCCCAATCCTTCATCATTGCTTGTGACCAGAAAAATATCAGCACCAGGCCCGCCAGTCAAAACATCAACTCCCCGATCGCCCGCCAGGAAATCATTGCCCTCATTACCATCTAAATCATCGTCTCCTTGCCCTCCTCGGAGCAAATCGTTCTCAGATCCTCCAAAAATTATGTCGTTACCGGCATCCCCTCTCACTACGTCATTGCCCTCATTTCCGTCCAGGATATCGTTATCTTTACCGCCGTAAATAATGTCATTTCCGCCACCACCTGCAATGACATCATTACCATTATTTCCTAACAGCCGCTCGTTGCTATCCGACGAACCTGCTATGATATCGTTGCCGTCCAGTCCCCACACTCCCCAGGGAAACGAAGACAAATCTCCTTCTTCTACATTAATATCATCTGCTGTGGCAAATCCCAAAAAACGCGGCCCACCGCCAGCAACTACAGGAAATCCCGTCAGATCGCCGAGCAAATTATTAATTCTTAAAACCATAGGTATCTCCTTTCGCAAACGATGACACTGACATTATATTAGATTATTTTTATTCTGTAGGCTTGCTTTCTTCAATCTGAAATCTAAAATTTAAAATCTAAAATTTACATGATCCGCTCCAGTCTACCACTTATAATAAGTGTAGCAGGCAATTTGCTAACCAAGTCAATTTAACCCTATAACCTCCAGACAGAAAGGTTGCTTGTAAAGAAAAGTTAAAGTTTATTGGCCGATCTTCCTGGGAAAAAGCCAGTTTTTGTTCCCCATACAAAAACTTTATAAACAAGCTGTAAGTTTTTCACAAAGCCTTAAATGGCCGATCGCTAACATTATTGGCAAAATCCACTGTTTTCAGGTGTTTTACTTATGTCTACTCCTAAATCGTCATCTCGTCAAACCAACAACAACTCCGTAAAATCACTGATGCCCGTAGATCTGGACTCAACTGAGCAAGACAATAATAGCTTGCAAAGCGAAGTTAATATGGAACAGCTACTGCAAGCTTTGGCGGCAGGAGTACCAACTCAATCTGCCGAAATTGAACGCTTGAAAACATGGAAACAAGACTTGCAGTGGGTGTTTAAATTTCTTGGAAACCGCCGCGTTTTAATCGCGGTAATTGAGCCGGGAACTTTTGCGCTACGCTACGCTAACGCCGCTTTCTGCCGTTTGGCTGGCTGGGAAGGAACACCCCTGGGAAGTGGGGAAATTGGCGGTTTGTTTGCCGGAATGGGCATTACTTTGCTGGAATTGTTCGAGGAGTGGGACGGCAAAACAGCCGAACAGTTGTACCGTCGCCACGTTTTGCACTGGGTATTCAAACAATCCTATCAAATTGACCTCGCAGCTTTGCGAGTTCTCGACGAACCCGTGATGGCTGCGGTAAAAAGTCGGGTACATCCAGAACCGAGATATGTCGAATTTTGGCTGGGTTCAGAACAGTTGAAAGTCGATCGCATTGACTCGAAAATAGATGAATTTGCGGATTTGCATTTGCAGTTAATGCCAGTTGCTGAACGGGAAGCTTGGTTGATGCAGCCGAATCAATTGGCGATTTTGGGCGATCGCTTAAAGTTAGAGAATTACCAAGTAGAAGGTTTACTGGTACTCGAAGGTTTTGATGTCACCATACAGGAGCAAATTCGGCGGCTGACGCAGCTATTGATCGATCGCGATTCCATGCTGCGCCCAGATAAATTTGAGAGAATTGACGGTTGTTTGCGATCGCTCTTTAATGCTGACGGCACTTTACTACTGCGCCCTGATGGCGAACAGGTACAGATATTAGTAGCCAAAGGCGGCGAAAATTTGCAGCCGATTGTTTGTTCGATGACTTCCCTAGAAGCTTCTCATTTCTTGAAAGCAACGGCGGCAAATCAAGTTTGGAATGTGCCAGATTTGCGGCGAGAATGTGATACTGAGTGCGATCGGACTTTGCGTAAAATGGGCGTGCGATCGATGTTACTGGTACCACTGGTGGTAAAAACCGTCACCCGCGAGGGCTGCGTGCAGCGAATTTTGGGTCTGGTGGGGCTGTTGTGCGATCGGCCCAACCACTTCAACGGCATTGACTCCCAGCACGCCCAAGAACTAATTCCCGCCTTCATTGCAGCCCTGCGACAAGCCATGCAGCAGCGGTTCAGCCACATCCACAACATCCACCCCGCCGTCGAATGGCGCTTCGTCCAAGAAGCAGAAAGACGCAGTTGGGGACTACAGCAAGAAACGATTGTATTTACTGAGGTTTATCCGCTATTCGGAATTTCCGATATTCGTGGTTCTAGCGACGAGCGAAATCGAGCCATTCAAACTGATTTACTAGAACAATTTAGCCTAGGTTTAGCCATAATTGATGCCGTTTGTGAAACAAAAGTTACTCACCTCGGTCAACAACTGCGACTCGATTTACTCGACTACATCGAGCATTTAAAAGAAAAAGTAACAGTGGACATGGAAGTACGGGCAGCGGAGTATTTGAACGAACATTTAGAAGTGTATTTTGACTATTTTTTGCAGTGTGGCCCAAAAGTTCAGGAGGCTGTTGAAGCTTACCGAGTAGCTTGCGAAAACGAACACAACTGCGTTTATTGCGATCGGACCCGCTACGACGAAATGCTGCATTTAATTAGTAACAAACTCCAAGAAACATGGACTCGCTGGCAAGAAAGAATGCAGAAAATTATCCCCCACTACTGCGACATAGAATGTACCGACGGCATGGATCACATGATTTATGTCGGAAAATCTGTTGATAGTAGATTCAGTCAGTTTCACCTGCACAGTTTGCGATACGAACAACTGCGGGCAATTTGCGACTGCGGGCGCACAGTTTTTCGCCTGCAAGCCGACTCGCAAATTAATATGGAATTGGCGCATTTAGTGTTAGTTCAAAATACCACAATCGATATTTTTCATAACGAAAATACAGAAAAAATGTTTGACGTAAAAGGCACTCGCGACATCCGCTACGAACTCGTCAAAAAGCGGATCGAAAAAGCCGTTGACAAAGACGCACAAGAGCGAATTACTCAGTCAGGGATGTTGACAGTCGTTTATTCAACCGAGGATGAATGGGAAGAGTATGAACAATACTTGCTCTATTTATCTCGTGAAGGTTGGGTCGAGTCAAAAGTTCAGACTGGCATGGTAGAATCGCTGCAAGGAGTCAGCGGTTTGAAATTTGCCCGCGTCCGTATTTTACCGGAACCAGAATCAATTGTTCATATCAGTGAAGTTACGGTTGTCCAAGATTAAAAAACTGCCATTTAAATCTTAGTTTTGGATGCACACCAACCAAAGAAACCGGGTTTTTTACGGAATCTACGGGATGCAATGAAGTATTTTCGTAAAAAAAACCGGTTTCTGGGCCTCATACGCTTGTGACTTGTGGCAGAATAAACCGCGATCCAGATCACAAAAATATTCACTACATTAGCGCTACTCTAGGTTAAATTAGATCCGATTAATTCTTAAATAAACCTATGCTAAGCCTTTCAGAATACCAAATCAATTCTACTCTGCACGAAGGCATCGAAACAATTATTTATCGCGGACAGACATCGCTCAACCAAGCCGCAACAATTCTTAAAATTCTGAAATCCGAATATCCCACACTCGAAGCAATTACTCGCCTCAAACACGAGTATCAAATCCGCCAAAATTTAGATAGCGAACAAATCATCAAAACCATCACTCTCGAAACCTTTAATCACCGATTAGGAATGGTTTTAGAAGATTTTGGTGGCCAATCTCTCGGAAAAATGCTAGAAAAAGAGATATTGAGTCCACGAGTCATTTTAGACATCGCCATCCAAATCACTAAAGCCTTAGAATACCTGCACCAAAATCAGATTATTCACAAAGATATCAAACCCAGTAATATCATTATCAACTCCGAAACAAAACAAGTCAAACTCACAGACTTCGGGATAGCGACAAAACTCAACAAAGAAAACCCGCAATTTAATAATCCCAACTCAGTAGAAGGCACATTAGCCTATATGTCACCCGAACAAACCGGGAGAATGAACCGCACCCTCGACTACCGCACCGACTTTTATTCCCTAGGAATTACCTTGTATGAAATGCTAACAGGTAGTTTGCCTTTTACCAGCAGTGACCCCTTAGAAATAGTTTACAATCACATCGCCATACAAGCAATTGCGCCACATCAAATCAATTCTAAAATTCCGCCAGAAATTTCAGAAATAGTGATGAAATTGATGTCAAAGAATGCCGAACAGAGATATCAAAGTGCAGCCGGATTACTCGCCGACTTAGAAACTTGTTTGCAGCAGTTAGAAACAACAGGAGAAATTGCCAATTTTATCCCCGGTCGCTTAGATATTCTCAGCCAATTGTTAATTCCCCAAAAATTGTATGGTAGAGAACAACAAGTCAACGAACTATTAGCAGCCTTTGAACGTGTAGGGGCGGGTTCACACGAATCTTTGCCACCCAAACAAAATACACAAAAAACCGCCCCCCCCAACCCAAAAAACCTTTCACACGAATCTTTGCCACCCAACCAAAGTACACAAAAACCCGCCCATTCCCAAAGCGAATTAATGCTAGTATCTGGTTATTCTGGCATAGGCAAATCCGCAGTCGTCAACGAAGTTAGCAAACCCATTACCAAGGCAAAAGGTTACTTCATCAGCGGCAAGTTTGACCAATTCAAACGCAACATTCCTTATGCCTCATTAATTCAAGCATTTAACTCGCTGCTGCGTCAGTTACTAACCGAAAGTGCTGCTGCTATAGAAATATGGCGCACGAAAATATTAACAGCATTAGGGACAGACGGCAAAGTAATTGCCGATGTAATTCCTGAAGTTGAATTAATCGCTGGAAAACAGCCAGAAGTGTCAGAATTAGGCGCTGTAGAATCGCAAAATCGCTTCAATCGCGTATTCAAAGAATTTATTCGCATCTTCGCCCAAAAAGAACATCCGTTAGTGATATTTTTAGACGATTTGCAGTGGGCTGATTCAGCAACCTTAAAGTTGATGCAAACACTGATAACCGACCCCGACCAGCAATATCTGTTGCTAATCGGTGCTTATCGCGATAACGAAGTTAGTCCGACTCACCCTTTGATTCAGACTGTAGAAGAAATTGAAACAACTGGTACGGTTGTCAACAATATTGTATTGCAACCGCTGGATTTAGAGAATGTGACAGAATTAGTTGCTGAAACACTTAACAACATCACAGAAAAAGTCGGAAATCTAGCAGAATTAATTTGTAATAAAACTGGCGGTAATCCTTTTTTCTTGACGCAACTACTCCAAGCACTTTATCAAGACAATCTTTTGAAATTCGACTTTAGTCCGCTGGAGGGTAAAGGAGGCTGGAATTGGAGTATCGATGAAATTCAAGCCATTGGAATTACCGATAAAAGCGTTGTGGAACTGGTAGCCAGCCGCATTGAAAAGCTCCCCGCAGCTACGCAAGAAGTGTTAAAATTAGCAGCTTGTGTGGGAGATAAATTTGCTCTGGATGTGCTGTCACTTGTCAGCGAAGAGTCAGCTAATACTACAGCTACTGAACTTTATTCAGCTTTGCAAGCAGGCTTAATTCTGCCATTGAGCGATGCTTATCGTATTCCTTTAGTTTTCGATAAATCGGAATCAATCAATCTCAAATTAGATACTTCACGGGTAACATACAGATTTTTACATGACCGTGTTCAGCAAGCGGCATATTCGCTAATTCCCAAAGACAAAAAGCAATCCACCCATTTAAAAATCGGTCAATTACTGTTACAGAATACTCCAACGGAAAAGCTAGAAGAAAACATCTTTGATATTGTCAATCAGTTGAATGTCGGAATTGATTGTCTCAGCCTGCAATCAGAAAAAAATGAATTAGCCGGATTAAATCTGATTGCTGGGCGTAAAGCAAAAGCAGCTAATGCTTACGAAGCCGCCGTTAAATATTTGAATGCGGGAATGTCGTTATTAGCACCTGATAGCTGGGTTTGCAACTATAGTATGACGCTGCACCTGTATGTAGAGACGCTGGAAGCGGAATATTTAAACACCAATTTCGGGCAAGCAGAAATTTTGGCTGAAGTGGTTTTGCGATCGGCTACAAAGCAGCTCGATCTAGTGAAAGTGTATAAGTTAAAGATCTTATTTTATCAGGCTCAAAGCCAGATGATAAAAGCTGTTGAAATAGGTCTAGAAGTTCTGGAAATACTGGGAATAAATCTACTAGATAATCAAAACATTCCCGTGCCAAGATTGCCGCGAATTGAGGAATTAGAAAACCTGCCAATTATGACAGATCCCTATCAACTGGCAGCTATGGAAATCCTGACAGCCCTCTATCCTCCTGCTTATATTGCCAAACCAGAAATTGTGTCCTCGCTCGTCTTGACTATGGTCAATCTTTGTATCGATCATGGTCATTCAGCATTGGCTACTTTTCCCTATACTCTTTATGGAATGATGCTGTGCGGCATCAAAGGTGACATCGAAGCTGGCTACTACTCTGGACTCATTGCTTTAAAGCTGCTAGAACAATTCAATGCTAGCCAACAAAAAGCTAAGGTTTATGTAATGTTTAATGGTCATATAAGAATCTGGAAAGAGCCTACTTGGAATACACTTAATTCATTTATAGAAGGAATAAAGCTTGGTGTGCAAACTGGCGATCTAGAATGGGCTATTTATAATTGTATGCACTATATTAGCAATTTATTTTTGGTGGGAGAAGCGCTAGAATATGTCGAATATAAACAAGCTGTATATATGCAGTTTTTGCTCACAAACAAACACGATTTTGCCATAGGTTATGCTGAAATTTGGCAAGTAATTGCTTCAAGCTTAAGAAGCCAAACAGCGGAGAATGTAAGGTTAGTTAGCGGTGGGTTGGATGAAATTGCTGTGATGTCGTCTTGGCAGAAAGACAATAATCGAATGTCGCTGTTTGCAGCTTATGTTGCTAAATTAATGCTGCTTTATTTATTTAAAGATGATGCTGGGGCTGTTGCTAGCGGTAAATTAGCGGTAGAATATGCAGATGGGGCGATCGGCTTAATCACTGTTGGGGTACACAATTTCTACTATTCGCTGGCTCTCCTCGCTCACTATCCTGACAGTGATAATCAAGAACAATACCTAGCTATTGTTAATTCTAATCAGCAAATTCTGAAAAAGTGGGCCTACCATGCACCCATGAATTATCAGCACAAGTACGAGTTAGTCGAAGCAGAAAAAGCGCGACTTCTCAGGGATCAACTTGCGGCTATGGATTATTATGATTTAGCTATTAAAGGAGCAGCCAAAAACGGCTACATCCAAGAAGAAGCATTAGCTTATGAATTAGCCGGAGAATTCTATCAATCTCTGGGGAAAGATATAGTTTCTCAGGCATATTTGACTAAAGCTTATTACGCCTATATTCGCTGGGGAGCTCTAGCGAAAGTTAAGCACTTGGAATCAACGCATCCTTTCTTAGTGATACAAACACGCATAATTCAAACCCCAACCCTCGATCTCACTCACACTACCACTGGAAATACTACCAGTAGTAGTTTAGGCGATTTCTTAGACGTGGCTACTTTTATTAAGTCTTCGCAAGCTATTAACGGTGAAATAGTTCTTGAAAACTTGCTGATAAAATTAATCAAAATCATTTTAGAAAATGCGGCGGCTCAAAAAGTCGTGTTGTTGCTGCTCAAAGATGATAAACTCTGCATCGAAGCTGTCGGTAACTCTATAGATAGCACTGCTACAGTTTTACAGTCTATCCCATTTGAAAACAGTGAAGATTTACCTGTTTCTGTAATTAATTATGTTTTTCGCAGTCAAAAGACTCTGATACTGGAGGATGCAAGTGTTGCTGAACATTTTAATGCGGATGCGTACATTAGAGAATTTAAAATTAAATCAATTCTGTGTTTGCCAATTATTTATAAATCCCACCTCCAAGGGATTATTTATCTGGAAAATAAGTTAACAGCCGGAGCTTTTACTACAGACAGGGTAGAAGTTTTAAAAGTTTTAGTTTCCCAAATCGCTATTGCGATAGAGAATGCTCATTTGTATGCGGAAGAACAAGAGAAGTCACAACAGTTGGAAACGTCTTTTGTGGAACTTCAACAAGCACAATTGCAACTAATTCAAGGTGAAAAAATGTCTTCTCTGGGCAATTTGGTGGCGGGTGTAGCTCACGAAATTAACAATCCGGTGGGGTTTATTGCGGGGAATATTAACGAATCCACTAGGGCTGTTGCTGATTTAATTAACCATTTGAAGTTATATCAGGCAGAACTGATCAATCCTAGCTCAAAAATCACAGAGGATGCTGAGGATATCGATTTAGATTTTTTGATGGCAGATTTACCAAAAATGCTGTCGTCGATGAAGGTTGGGTGCGATCGCATTCGCAATATTAGCACGTCTCTCCGCACCTTTTCCCGTGCGGATACTAGCCAAAAAGTGTCGGCAGATATCCATGAGGGGATTGATAGCACTTTAATGATTTTACAACATCGATTGAAAGCTAATCCAGAGCGTCCGCTGATTGTAGTGGTGAAGGAGTATGGAAATATTCCGAAAGTTAAGTGTTATTTGGGACAGTTGAATCAGGTGTTTATGAATATTTTGGCAAATGCGATCGACTGTTTTGAGGAATTAAATAAAGGTCGGAGTTTTGGGGAGATTGAAGTTGCGCCTAATGTGATTACTATCAAAACTGAAATAGATGATGAAAATCAAACTGTTGTGATTAAGATTCGAGATAATGGGCAGGGAATTTCACAAGAAGTTATATCCCGGATTTTTGACAATTTATTTACTACAAAAGGTGTTGGGAAAGGTACGGGTTTGGGTTTGTCTATCAGTCGGCAAATTGTGGTAGAAACTCACGGTGGCTGTTTGAGTTGTGATTCTGTGGTGGGGGAAGGGACTGAATTTGCGATCGCCTTGCCGTTGGATTAACTCATCTGTTGTATCATTTTTATGAACAGGCAAGATGCCTGTTCCACAAAGAGGGAGTCGTAAATATTTTTACCCCACCCCAACCCTCCCCTTACTAAGGGGAGGGAGTAAGAAATTCACAAATGATTTAGGATTGCTATATTCGGCAATATACAGTTACATTATTAGCTAAATCATGTAATAAATGTATTTGATAGGAGTTTTGCCAGTGAATGCTGCCGAACAAGCTAGAAATATTGAACTTACGAGCAAAATTGCTGCGGTTGTTAATTTATTTAAGTCGGAATTCCCGGATGCGAAAGTTGATTTGAAACCTTGGATGAATGACGAGGATACTAGGGAACTTGTGGATCCGGATTCGATCGACATTGGCTTTCATTTTCCCGGTAGAAGCCGCTTGTTGCAATGCCGCAGCATTTTGATTCAAATTCGATTTTACCAAGATCCGGTGGAAGGAGACCGTCGTGCGATCGGGGTGGAGGCGGCGGGTTACGATCATACTGGTCAGCAGTGGCACTTTTCTACTGTGGAAAATTGGGATTTTGTGGGTCAAACTGAACCTGCGGCGGAGTCGGCGCAAAAGCTCAAACACTTTTGTCAGCAGATTTTTGAGCTATTTAATCAGTCATTCGGCGATTGAAATCAAATCCGGTAGTATCGGAATTATTATTAGCCGAAATGAGTCCAAGGCAATGCCGTGTCCCTACAATATTATTTTGGGTAGGGAGACGGCAATGCCGTGTCCTCTATATCATTCCGGTGTCACCGGAATTGATCTGAAATTGGGCAACCACGGGGCCAAGAGCCCCTACGGAAATGAAGCTGGATTTGATATTAGTTCTGATTGTCGCAATTGTCGATCGCCCGACAGCCCACAGCATAAACTGATTTGTAAGTGGTAGAACGCTTGCCAAATAAAGTATAGCGGTTGTCGCGGACTTGTTCGTAAACGCGATCGCCCATCCACTTCATCCCCGGTATGGCGCGGTAAGCTGCGACAAAAACTTCACCAGCAGGCAATATTCGCCCGATTTCTTCGGCGGCATCGCTACCTTGCCAGCGCTGTTCTGGGGTGTTAGAGTCGATTAAAATCATGCCCATTTCGCAATCAGCAGCAGTTATCCCAAAGCGTTTTAATTCTTCTAAATCTTGCATGGAAATATACTCAAATCGGTTGCCTTGATCTAAGGTTTCTAGTAGTTGGACTAAGGTGACGCAGAGATTGCAATTGCCGTCGTAAATTACTTTATATTTCATGGTAATTGGGAATGGGGAATGGGGAATTGGGCATTGGGCATTGGGCATTGGGCATTGGGCATTGGTTAGTCGCTATTAGTTGATTATTATTAGTTAGGACTTAGGCATAAATATCAAAGAAACCGGGTTTTTCACTTTTATTTCAAGGCTGAAATGCAGTATTTATATAAAAAACCCGGTTTCTGTGCGAGTCCTAATTATAATCAAAATTATCCCCATCTCCCCCATCTCCTACTCCTCATCTCGTTACAATGAGATAAGTTGCCAAAAACCGATCGCCCTTCAAAACACCATGACTCAACAACAACCACGGATTTGCATTCTCGGCGGAGGCTTCGGCGGACTCTACACAGCCTTGCGCTTGAGTCAGTTACCCTTCTCCAAAGCCGAAAAACCCGAAATTGTGCTTGTCGATAAGCGCGATCGATTTCTGTTCGTTCCGCTGCTGTACGAATTGCTGACTGGCGAACTCCAAACCTGGGAAATTGCCCCACCCTTTTCCGAACTTCTAGAAAACACAGGTGTGCGCTTTTGTCAAGGAACTGTTTCCGGCATCGATGTGGAAGCAAAACGAGTTCATTTACACGATGGCCCAGAAATTTCGTGCGATCGCCTTGTGTTAGCTTTGGGCGGTGAAACTCCGCTAGATATGGTCAAAGGTGCGGTTGAATATGCTTACTCGTTCCGCACTCTCAAAGATGCTTATCGCCTAGAAGAAAGACTGCGGTTTCTGGAAGCCAGCAATACTGATAAAATTCGGATTGCGATCGTTGGTGCTGGTTATTCGGGAGTAGAATTAGCTTGTAAATTAGCCGATCGCCTGGGAGAAAAAGGTCGCGTGCGGTTAATTGAGCAAGGTGACACGATATTGCGGACTTCACCGGAGTTTAACCGAGAAAGTGCTACCAAAGCTTTAGAAAAACGGCTGGTCTGGATTGACCTGGAAACTGCTGTAGAGGCGATCGAATCGGATACAATTTCCTTGCTGTACAAAGGACAATTAGATGTTCTGCCTGTAGACATAGTATTGTGGACTGTAGGAACGCAGGTTAGTCAAGCAGTGCGATCGCTCCCCCTCAAACAAAACCAGCGCGGTCAATTAATTGTGAATCCGCAGATGCAAATAGTCGATCGCCCAGACATATTTGCCCTAGGAGACATAGCGGAATGTCACGACGCAACTGGTCAAAAAATCCCCGCCACGGCCCAAACAGCCTTCCAGCAAGCGGATTATACTGCATGGAATATTTGGGCTTCGTTGTGCGATCGGCCTTTGCTGCCTTTCCGCTATCAGCCACTAGGAGAAATGATGACATTGGGTATTGACAATGCGACTCTCTCTGGTTTAGGAATTAAACTGGATGGACAATTAGCACATATTGCTCGTCGCTTAGCTTATCTCTATCGGATGCCAACATTTGACCATCAAGTTAAGGTTGGTTTTAATTGGATTAGCAAACCGATTCAGGATATGTTTAAAAGTTAATCGACATAAAAAGTCGATCGACCTTTACCAAAAGATCGATCGACTTTCCGCGCAAACAAAAGTCCATATTAAATTTAAATTTCGGACTTCTGCGCTTCCGACTCCTGTACTGTAACTTCTGAGTCCTGCTGAAATGCAGCTTCTAACGACTCTGTACTTTCGATCAACTCTGGAGTGCGTTTAGAAAATCCCCAAACAAACATCAAGACGATACCGGAAACTAGCAGCCATTGCGGAGGAACGAAATCCTGATTGATTACTTTCACCAACAACCGCATTCCCACGAACCCAACTGTGATGTAACCAGCACTTTCCAGGTGAACGAATTCATCCAGCCAGCGGATGAATAATCCGGCCATGAATCGCAGGGCAATAATTCCAATAGTAGCGCCAGTCACGACGATAAAAGTGTTGTCAGAAACCGCGATCGCAGTAGTAACGCTATCCAGAGAAAATGCTAAATCTGTGAAAGCAATCATGGGAATTGCTTGCCACACAGAGGCAAATCTGGGCCCGTGGTGTTCTCCTTCGGAGTCTGTCTCTGAAGTAAAATGTTGGAAAACCAGCCACAGCAAGTAAAGCGCTCCAAGCAGTTCAAACTGCCAGTATTTGATCACCCAAGTCGCCGTTAAAATTAGTGAGATTCGCAGTACGAAAGCGATGATCAAACCGTAGTTGAGAGCATCTTGTTGTTGCTTGGGTTCTGACAAACCTTTAGAAATAGACGCAAGGGCGATCGCGTTGTCAGCCGAAAGAACAGCTTCCAAAGCCACCAAAACTAACAATAATAAAAAGCTGTCAACTCCTAAATTGGGAGCAGATTCGAGAAATTGGTCTACCATTAACTATTCTGTGCACCTAAAAGTTGCAAAGTAAAGAGCGCAGCGCAAATCAGCGACTCTGTGGAGAATTAGTTTCACCTTCACTTATCTTAACCTCATCCGACACCCGATCGCCTTTCTTCTGTCTACCATCTTCTGAAGTTCTGACAGCATTTTTATTGCGTGTTGTAACAAATGATTCCCAAAAGCGCCAATTTGCCGGAAATTAGTGAAAGCTCGTCCCCGTGAACAGGAGTTTTCCGATATGTCTTTAACAGATAGCCAAGTCTACATCGCTCTCGTAATTGCCTTGATTCCCGGAATCTTGGCTTTCCGCTTGTCTACTGAACTGTACAAGTAGTTTCTAGACAACAGCCAGAACCGCTTTCATCGCCTGCCTGAGCAGTTAAATCTTGAGGGTGCAGACAATTGCTGCCACAGTGGAGTAGATTGTTTGTTGTCACCAAGACAAGACTGCAAGGGCAGGCATTTTTATGTTAAAAATCTGTCCCAGGCATCACTCTGTCTCAAAAATTTTAGCTGCTATCACCCTGACAAACAGGGACAGGCGTGCATTAAACTAAAATTTTTCTGGAATTAGCAGCTTTGAAAGGTCAGTCTCAGACATTTGTAAAAAAAAATTATGCAAGCGATTCAACCCACCGTTACTCCACTGCGTCCTGTAAAAAACTCGCCTCGTGTTGCTCCTCGCACCAGCAGCCGCCCGCGTTCTCATCCTCACCAAACCCTCGCAGCGGAAGCAGGACTGAAATTAGCAGTCAACATTGTACTTTCAGTTTGTGCAACTTCTGCTTTGATTCAGCTTTGGCCTCATTACCGGGCTGTGCAAGAAAAATTGCAGGAAATCCAAGCTGAAGTTAATCTGACTGAAAAGAGAGTTAATCAGTCGCGATCGGACTTTAATCGCTATTTCGATCCTAGTTTGGCTAAAACGGTGATGCAAGAGCAAAGCAATCGGGTTGATCCCCAACAGCGCCCGGTGATTTTGCAAGAATTGGATGCACCGGAGGCTGAGGAACAACCTTAAGGCCGAAGGAAGAAGGAAGAAGGAAGAAGGAAGAAGGAAGAAGGAAGAAGGAAGAAGGAAGAAGGAAGAAGGAAGAAGGAAGAAGGAAGAAGGAAGAAGGAACCCGATGCCCGATGCCCGATGCCCGATGCCCGATGCCCGATGCCCGATGCCCGATGCCCTATGCCCCTTGCCCTATGCCCCTTGCCATGACGGTTTTTTCGGTCAGCAGTTGGAGTGCAGCTTGATATTGCAAGTCTGCTTCTGTGCCGATTTGATCGCGCGTAATCGACTCTAGAGGTACTACCCGATCGGGCGCAATCCCCAATTTGTTAATATCGGTGTGATTCGGTGTCTCGTATTTCGCCACAGTCACAGCCAATCCCGAACCGTCAGACAAATCAAACAGCGACTGAATCAGCCCTTTACCAAAGGTCTTTTCGCCCACCAGTTGAGCTCTGCCATTATCTTGCAGCGCACCAGCCAAAATTTCGCTCGCACTGGCAGTTCCCTTGTTTACCAAAACAATCAGGGGATCGCCAGTCAGGGCTTGTCCAGAGGCCTCAAAGCTGCCGAGAATGCCTTGTCGGTTCACAGTGTAGACGATCGTGCCGGAATCGATCCACAACCGGGCAATTTCAATCCCTGCTTGCAAAAGTCCTCCGGGGTTATTTCGCAAATCGAGAATGTAGGAGGTGGCTCCTTGTTGTTCGAGTTTTGCGATCGCGTGAGCAACTTCAGCCGTCGCGTTGGCACTGAATTGACTCAGACGAATGTAGCCAAGAGGTGAATTGTCAGGCCCAGACTGCAATTCGGCGACAACTGGATTCAGAGCAATGCGATCGCGCACTAACTTAATATCCTCTGGAGAGTCCCTACCTTCGCGCCCCAAGGTCAGAGTAATGGCAGTGCCGACAGTCCCGCGCATTTTAGTTGCTGCCTCGTCTAGACTCAATTCTGAGGTGGGAGTGCCATCAATTTTCAAAATGCGATCCAGGGGTTGGATACCAGCTCGATCGGCTGGTGAACCAGCAATCGGAGCAATCACTGTCAAGGTGTTAGTCTGGGGGTCGATCGCAATTTGTAGCCCCACACCAGTCAATTCCCCGGAAGTATTGACCTGCAAACTGCGGTACTGTTCTGGTTTCAGCAGTCGAGTGAAAGGATCATCGAGATTCGCCAGCATCTCCTGAATGGCTGTGTACGTTTGTGGGCGATCGTTCAGCGGTTCCTTAACCACCTTTTGGCGAATCGACCTCCAGTTTTGATGATTGAAAGTGTCATCCACATAAGAGCGATTGACAATTCGCCAAGCTTCGTTCAATAGCTTCTGTTCATCAGTCAGCGCCATCGCAGGTTGCGCCCAAGACCCAAAAACCAGGGCGACTTGGAGGACAAATAAGATTGCCGTCTGGAAAACTCGTCTGTGCATGATTGTTCCGTAAAATATGGGTAAGTATTACATTTTCTGTATTTTACGCTTGTGCGCTGGGAATGCTGTTGCAGATGTAACTCGGCTAGGACTAAGGCAAAAAAAACTATCTAAAGCGATCGCAGCATAATTTGTTAGCGATAAATATCTCGACGATGCCCAACTTTGACCACAGTAATCAAGAGTTGATTGTCTTGTATTTGGTAGATAACGCGATACTTATTCGCAACTCTAATTCTGTACAAATCCGTTTCGCCTTTGAGTTTTTTGCAACCTTCTGGACGGGGATATTCAGCTAGAGATTCGATCGCCGCCACGATCGAAACTTGAACATCAACATCAAGTTTGCGAAGTTGACGCAAAGCCGCGGGTTTGAAACCGACTTCATAGGACATCGACTAAAGCCCTAGTTCCCGCTTGACTTCAGTTAGAGAAATAAAGCTTTCTTCAGCAAGAGCAGCTTTTGCATCTACTATGTCCTCAGCATCTTCAATATCTTCTGCTACGTCAAGCTTGTGGCGCAAGAAAAGAATAAAGTCTAAAACCTCTCGCCAGAGGTCTTCTGGAAGTTGTTCGAGATTTTGGACAATCAAATCTTTGTTAACTATCTGTGTTTGCATCATAAAAACTCGCCCTAAGTTCTCAGCATTCTAACACGCTTATTTCTAATATTATTCCACAATCCTAAGCCTGTATGGTGCGTCAGTTTGAGCGCTAGTAGGAAAAAATAGGATTTTACCAACTGACGCACTCGAAGTGTTGGCTCGATCGACCCAAAAAGTGAAGTTTTACGATCGATATGAAATTTCGCCACCCCCGCACACCGCAGGGCGGATCGGACTGCTTTCTGGAACTCAGTTCTCGCCACATAACAGCTTGGGCGAATGTTGAGATTGCTGAACCAGCCTTTTAAGTACGGAAAAAGCGATCGCTCCGTGAAATCTACACGGTAATTATGTTACATTTTTTATCATAGTCAGGAATTCGATCGGGCAACGCCAGCGAAGGGAAGCAAGCTAGGGCTTCGTTTCCCAGAGCTAAAAGCGGCCGAAACCATCGAGTGCCTCAGTCAGCTCCAAATTTAAAAATAGCCGAAGTCAGTTGCCAGTAAAAGCCCACTGACGATCGCGCGGGGCGACAAAAATCCTTGTGGCTGCTGCCCTAAATCTCAACCACAGCAATATTCTTTTAGGAATTCTGGCTCAATGTTTTCTAAACAAATCACCGACTCAAAAACCTTCAAGTGGTTTGACGAACGCCTAGAAATTCAGGCGCTCGCCGACGACATCACCACCAAGTATGTACCCCCCCACGTCAATATCTTCTACTGCTTGGGCGGAATTACTCTGGTTTGCTTCATCATCCAGTTTGCCACAGGCTTCGCGATGACATTCTATTACCGTCCCACGGTAGCAGAAGCTTTCTCCTCAGTCGAATACATCATGAATGAAGTCAGCTTCGGTTGGCTGATTCGTTCCATCCATCGCTGGTCAGCCAGCATGATGGTACTGATGATGATTCTGCACACCTTCCGCGTTTACCTGACCGGCGGCTTCAAAAAGCCCCGCGAACTAACCTGGGTAACAGGAGTAATCTTGGCAGTCATCACTGTTTCCTTCGGCGTGACAGGCTACTCCCTACCTTGGGATCAAATTGGTTACTGGGCCGTCAAAATCGTTTCCGGCGTTCCCGAAGCCATCCCGTTTGTCGGTTCCTTACTGGTTGAACTGCTACGTGGCGGTGTCAGCGTTGGTCAAGGCACACTGAGCCGCTATTACAGCTTGCACACATTTGTGTTGCCTTGGCTGATTGCAGTATTCATGCTGGCCCACTTCTTGATGATTCGCAAGCAAGGCATTTCCGGCCCGTTGTAAGTTTTGAGTTGAAAATGCGGAGAGTCTTTAGATCGAGATGAAAACTCGGCTAAGCTTATCAAAAAGATTAGCCTACTGCATCAAAGTGGCGGGGGAACTCCGTCACTCAAAAAAGCCCTTGCACAAAGGGAAATAGAAGCCTGGGCTCTACCGGTACTCCGCTGACCGTCAGGTTCGTTCACTAGCTCATCATATTTGTTTACGGCCAACAACCAAAAGGAGAACACCTCGTTATGTCCATTCTCAAAAAACCGGATTTGAGCGATCCAGCGCTACGCGCCAAACTCGCCCAGGGCATGGGTCACAACTATTATGGCGAACCCGCCTGGCCCAATGACTTGCTCTATGTTTTCCCTGTGGTAATCATGGGAACAATTTCCCTGTGTGTCGCTTTGGCTGTGCTTGACCCAGCTTTGATTGGCGAACCAGCGAATCCCTTTGCTACTCCGCTAGAAATTCTGCCGGAATGGTATTTGTGGCCAGTGTTCCAACTCCTGCGCGTTTTGCCTAACAAATTGTTGGGTATTGCTTGCATGGCTGGCGTTCCCGTTGGTCTGATTTTGATTCCGTTCATCGAAAACGTTAACAAGTTTCAGAATCCATTCCGTCGCCCTGTGGCTACTACTGTTTTCCTATTGGGAACAGCAATTACTCTGTGGTTGGGTATTGGCGCTGTTTTCCCGATCGACAAATCTTTCACTCTTGGTTTATTCTAAGATTTAAGCTTTGTTGATTTTGACGCCCGTCGGTTTTCTAGAAGTGCTTTTGTACTACTGGAAAACTTGAGCGGGCGTCATTTTATTTGGGATTTTTAATTAAAATGTACATTTCCTTCGTAGGGGCGGGTTCACCAACCATATATAACGATGACGAACCATCTATAAAAACCCGCCCCCACCCCACCAATAACCCACAGGATTGTTCGTTTTACCAATATGTCGTAGGGGCGGGTTCACCAACCATATATAACGATGACGAACCATCTATAAAAACCCGCCCCCACCCCATAAATAACCCACAGGATTGTTCGTTTTACCAATATGTCGTACCATCTATAAAAACCCGCCCCCGCCCCACCAATAACCCACATCAACCTGAAATTGGCATTAAATTTCCAAACGTACATTTTGATTGATGGTTGGGTTGGGCGGGTTTTCGAGATTGTTTGTTTCAGACAATTATGGTTGGTGGAACCCGCCCCTACGGAATTGATATTAATCACCCCAACCCTTCAATCAACAAATTCCGAGCACTTTTCAACGCTTCTTGTAACTTACTTGTATCGCGTCCTCCAGCCTGAGCTAAATTCGGGCGCCCGCCGCCTTTTCCGCCACAAATTTCAGCAATTTTGCCGATAAACTTCCCAGCTTGCAATCCTTTCTGATTGACTTCTGAACTAAAAGCTGCTACCAAACTCACCTTGTCCGGTTCAGGAATTGATGCCAAAATAACCGCAGCATTTCCTAATTTTTGTTGCAACCTTTCCGCCGCAGTTTTCAATGCCTCTGTATCCACATCTCCCAATTGAGCTACAATGATTTTAAATTCCCCAATTGACTCAGCTTGTGCTAGCAATTGGTCAGATTTTGCGATCGCCAATTCGGACTTCAAAGCAGCCAATTGTTTCTGAGTATCCTTCAATTCGTTCTGCAAATTAGTGATCCGATTTGGCAATTCTTCCGGTTTCGCCTTAAATCGATCGCCCAAATCGCGCACTACCCGATCCCGCACATTCAAATAGTCCAACACAGCTTGGCCCGAAACCGCCTCTATCCTGCGAATTCCCGCTGCTACCCCCGCTTCGGAAACTACCTTGAACAACCCAATTTCTGCCGTGTTGCTGACGTGAGTACCACCGCACAATTCCATCGAAACACCAGGGAAGTCGATTACCCGCACTACGTCGCCATACTTCTCGCCAAACATGGCTGTAGCACCTTTTTCTCTCGCTTGGGCGATCGGCATTTCGGCAATTTCCGCCCCATGCGCCTCCGCAATCCAACTATTAATTGTATCCTCAATTTGCTGCAACTCTACCGCAGTCACAGCGCGGGGAGAATTGAAATCAAATCGCAATCTGTCAAAGGTTACTAAGGAACCCGCTTGGGAAATAGAATCATCCACAATTTGCCGCAAAGCTGCTTGCAATAAGTGAGTTGCTGTGTGATTAGCTTGAACTCGGCGACGGCCACTATTATCAATTTTTGCAGTCACACTATCATCAACTCTCAGGGTTCCCCGTTCCACAATCCCGAAATGTACGAAGAAATCCGACTCCTTCTTCACATCATCAATCCTCACCAACAAACTCTCTGCCTTCTCCCCACCGTGGAACAGGCGTCCCGCCTGTGAATTTTCCTGATTCCCACCAAACAAATAACCCTTATCCCCAATTTGTCCCCCAGATTCAGCATAAAATGGAGTGCGATTCAAGACAACTTGTACCTCAGTTTCCGCGACTGCTTCTGTCACAGATTTGCCTTCAACTAAGATAACTTCCACCTTAGCTAAACTGGATAATTCTGCATATCCAACAAATTCTGTTCCTTGGATAGTTTCAGCCAATTTATCCAAAGAACCCTGCACCGTCAAATCAATAGTTTGATGAGCATCTTTAGCGCGAGTTTGCTGTTCCTTCATGGCGGCTTCAAAACCAACCAAATCGACAGTAATTCCCTGTTCTTCGGCAATTTCTTGGGTCAATTCTAATGGAAAACCGTAGGTATCGTAGAGGGTAAAAGCATCTTGGCCACTAATTTGTATTGTGGGGTGGGCATCTTGCCCGCCCTGAGACTCAGAAATCTCTACTGTGGGGTGGGCATCTTGCCCGCCCTGAGACTCAGAAATTTGTATTGTGGGGTGGGCATCTTGCCCGCCCTGAGACTCAGAAATCTCTACTGTGGGGTGGGCATCTTGCCCGCCCTGAGACTCAGAAATCTCTACTGTGGGGTGGATATTTTGCCCGCCCTGAGACTCAGAAATTACTATTGTGGGTTGGGAATCTTGCCCGCCCTGAGAAAGCAACAGGCAAGATGCCTGTTCCACAAGAGCTTTTTTGATAATTTCTTCTAACAGCTTCTCTCCCCGTTCCAAAGTCTTGAGAAACTGAGCTTCTTCCCTTGCCAATTCCGCTTTAATTGCAGCTTCCCGCTGACGCACATTGGGATAAACAGCTTCCGAAAGGGCGATCGCACTTTCGGCCACCCGCACCGTAAATTCCTCGGCAATTCCAATCAGCCGCCCATGACGCACCACCCGACGAATCAACCGACGCACAATGTAACCTCTGCCCACATTCGACGCGCGAATTTCGTCCGCAATCATGTGTACCACCGCCCGAATGTGGTCGCCAATTACCTTTAGCGAAACCTTCGTTTTTTCATCGCTATTAGCATACTCAATCCCGGCAATTTCCGCAGCAGATTGGAGAATCGGAAAAATCAAATCTGTCTCGTAATTATTGGGGACTTTCTGGAGGATTTGTGCCATCCGTTCCAATCCCATGCCAGTATCAATATTTTGATTTTGCAGCGGTGTTAAATTGCCTTCTGCATCTTTATTGTACTGCATGAATACCAGGTTATAAAATTCAATAAATCTGGTATCATCTTCTAGGTCAATATTATCTCCTCTTTCTGGGTGAAAATCATAGTAAATTTCTGAACAAGGGCCGCAGGGGCCGGTGGGGCCGGAATTCCAGAAATTGTCGGCTTCTCCCATGCGTTGAATTCGATCGCCCGGAATGCCAATTTCGTCGCGCCAAATGGCAAAAGCTTCGTCATCTTCTCGGAAGACGCTAACTACTAAGTTTTCGGCACTTAAACCGAACACTTGGGTGGAAAGTTCCCAAGCCCAAGCAATCGCTTGTTTCTTGAAGTAATCCCCAAAGCTGAAGTTACCCAACATCTCGAAAAATGTGTGATGACGGGCGGTGCGGCCGACGTTTTCGATGTCATTGGTGCGGATGCACTTTTGGGATGTGGTGGCGCGAGGAGATTCCGCAGTGCGCTGTCCGAGAAATATTGGCTTAAATTGTAGCATTCCGGCGATCGTCAGCAATACTGTCGGATCTTCGGGCACTAATGAAGCACTCGGCAAGATTTTATGTCCCCGCTGGGCATAAAAGTTGAGGAATGTTTCGCGAATCTGGCTACCGCTGAGAAATTTAGGAGAAATAGACATGACAAAAATAGTTAAGTATGTGAAGATGTAGCAGCAATAGAACTTACATCTATGTGGATATTTATATCATTAAAATGAGTAATGTAAAGACCTATCAAGTTTTGCAAATACTGCTTGGCATTCCAGAAAGGTCATGCTAACTTAATTATAGACACCCGGACAGTAAAAGAAAGGAGGTCGCTCATCAATATCAACACATTTCCAGGATATAGACATGGTGTCTCCGGTCTAAATTCCCTAGGCGGCAGAAATTAACCGAACACAAACTTGGAATAGTGGCGAAATTGCCGATCGGGCAATCAAGCCAAACCGCAGTCGAGTCAGACTTAATGTGATTTCGGATTACAAAGTGAAGCTGCACAATCTGTAAACCCTAGTAAGAAATCTCTTTTGATCGGAAATTCACCTCGTTTGTTAGAAAATCAAAGGTTATCATATTATTGGGTCTGGTCGTTGTCGATCGGGCCCTAAGTTGTTTTAGTTGTTTTATAAGGCGATCGGGCCGAAAGTAATAGTTAAGTTTCATGTTTTTAGTTATGAATTGGGGGAGTTAGGTAGAGGGGGATTAGGGTAGAGGGGGAGACGGTGAGATGATGAGATGATGAAATAAGCCAAAATAGTTGCGATCGGCACTAAATAATCCTGTCGAAACGTGATACATAATTAGATGTGTTCGCCCTCGTTGCTGGTTAGTGGTGAGTCAATCGATTTTCGATTTTCGATTTTCGATTTTCGATTTTCGATTGACCCCACGGATAAATGCTCTTTCTTGAGGATTTTCGATTTTGGATTGATTCCACGGATAAATCCGGGGGCTTGTACCACCTTTGAAATTCTTGGTCAAACGCTGTAGCTAAAGCGACAGTCAAGATGCGATATCATAGAAAATGTCAACACAAGACACTAAAATATAACCTAGAGTCTGCTTAAAGGGCTCGACTGGCGATTTCACAAAAAATCTAGCATAGTTCTCAAGTTCACATTTTTGGGAGATTCGAGGTAAAATCATGGCCGAAATAACTAAAGAAGAAATGCGCGAACGCCTGGGCAATATTGACCAGATTCGCGATATAATTTTCGGAGCGCAGCTTAGAGAATACGATAACCGCTTCGATAAAATAGATTCCGACTTGTCGATGATGCAGCAAGATATGCAAGCTCGCATCGAACAAGTAAAGACAGTTCTTTCAGGAGAAATGAGGGCGGCCGTTGATTCATTTGAAAAGAAAATTAAATCAATCACCTTGAATACCCAAGAAGAAAGCGCCGACTTGCGCCAGCAAATCGATCGCGTTAACCGCAAATTTTCCAGCAGCATCGAAGCTCTCGATGAGGCGATAGACAACCAAACCAGTTCCCTTCGTGACGAACTATCTCAAACCAGAGATAGACTCTCCGAAGAAAGTCGCACTCTGAAAACACAAGTTTTTGAAGAACTCGACAGACGTTTTTCCATGCTCAGAGATGTCAAAGTTTCTAGAGATGATATGGCGGAAATTCTGTTTGAACTAGGTATGAGGCTCAAAGGAACTGAATTTGTTCCAGAACTTAAGGGAGTTACTGACAATAAGTTAAATAGCGACTTTTTGTTGCCAGAGCGTCACCATCACGGATAATTAACAACTCATGACCTCACAGAAAGAAAATCCGGCTGACCAAAATAAGTTGGAGGGTTCTATTTCTAAACCTGATAAATCTGCTGACAATGAAGCAGCTCAGCTTGAACCGCTAATTAATCTTTTGGTCGAACTCCAAATTCTTGCTGGTTCAGACTGGCAAAATGCAGAGTTAGAACCAGAAAGTAGCGAGGAAAACGCTCAAACAGCGCTACTCGGTGGGTTGAAAGATTTATTAGGTATGTCTGAGGAAGTTGCAGCAAGTGCAAAGCCAGAAGCCTTCGATGGCGAATCGGATTCTGGTGATGCACTCGCTTTCTTGGAAGAGTTTAAAAATTTGCTATTTGTTACTCAAACACTCAATACTTCAGAACTAGAAAAAAACTATTCATCAGTTAATACGATAGATGTTTTAGCGATCGGCGAAGTAGAATTAGACCAGAAATCACAGCAGATTCAGGACTTATCTAATTTACAAACTCAAGATTCTTCAGAGTACCTACAGGCTAAAAAATCGGAAGGGGGCGGACGCAATTTAGAGAATTTCCCCGATCGCGAAACCGACCCACAACCATCGGTAATTCCCCATAACCCCTTAGTTCCAACAGCCTCAGAACCAGGAGAAGCAGAATATTTAGATGCTGCGGCGGCTTCGGCTCTAGAAATGCCAAACTTATTAGAACAGCCGACGCAGATATCGGGGCCGCCAGAAATTTTGGGGCAAATTCAACAAGATCTAAATGAAGCCGACAGCGCGATGAAAAGGCTGCAAAATTTGATTTTCGGCTCGCAAATATCAGATATGGAGGAAGTGAAAAATCTGTTAGCAGAAAACGATTTGCCGGCGGTGCGCCGTTTGATGACCACAATCGACCATAAATTAGGAAAATTGGAGCACCAAATTTACGATCCCCAAGAGTTGATCGCGCTAATGTTACCTTGGATCGCAGAAATTCTCAGCCGCAAAATAACTGATTCCAAAGAAGAAGTTGTCAAGGCGATCGTACCGATTATTGACGAAGTAATTAGGGCGAAAACTCAGGAAAACAAGCACGCAATGAGTTCAGCGATAGCTGAGTTGCTTCCCGACGCGCTTGCTCAACAAATAAAGAATTCGCCAGCGGAGATTGCTAATGCGATCGCCCCAGAAATCGGCCTGGCAATTAAAGAGCAAATTCGACTAGACAAAGAGGCGATCGCTCAAGCCCTAGCCCCGGAAATGGGCAGAGCGATTACAGCCCAAATTCAACTAGAACGCGATTCAATGGTGGATGCGCTCTATCCGGTAATTGGCAGTACGATCGGTAAATACATGGCAGAAGCTATCCAGACAATCAATGAAAAAGTGTCAAATACCCTCAGCGTCGAAGGAGTTCAGCGCAAAATTCGCTCCCAAGTACAAGGAGTCTCCGAAGCCGAATTGATCCTCAGAGAATCAATGCCTTTTACCGTCCAAGGAGTATTCTTGATTCACAAAGCATCAGGGTTGGTAATTTCCGAAGCTCAAAACTCAGGAGCTTACCAGCTAGAATCAGAAATGGTAGCAGGAATGCTCACAGCTATTAGTAGCTTTGTGAATGATTGCATTGTGAGGCCAGGACAAATTTCCGAACTCAATCAAATTGAATATGGCGAATCCAAGATCATGTTAGAAGTAGCAGGATACTGTTATCTCGCAGCAGTGATCAAAGGAGAACCGCCGAAACAGTTTATCAAGCAAATACGGGAAACTGTTAGTAAAATTATCATCAATTATGGAAAATCTATTAATCAATTCGATGGCAATCCCCGTAGTATATCTGATGATCTGCATCTACTATTAATCAGTTTATTAGGAAAATTTACAGCAGACAAGCAAACAGCCACCAAACCCCCGATCGCACTGGCAGGCTTGAGCTTAGCATTACTGAGCTTAATTTTGGTACCTTGGGGAATTTATCAGCACCGCAGCAACATTGACCGCCGTCTGGAGGCTAATGCCCGTTTAGCTTTAAGCTCGACCCCAGAATTAGCAGTTTACCGCTTAAATGTCGATGTTGATGGCAAAACTCTCAAGTTAACTGGACAGTTGCCAAATCCAGAATTACGGGCTAAAGCTGCAAAAATAGCTGCATCAACTGCACCCAAATTGAAATTAGACAATCAAATTATTGCCGTAGATGTACCTCCAGATCCAGTGTTGACAACGGCTGAGGTGAAACGGATCACCGCTGTCTTAAACCGTTTGTGGGGTGTGGCTATTTCTAGTCGATATGGCGATCGCAGAGTTACAGTAGAAGGAACTGTCATGGAGGAAGGAGACGCAGAGAAAATTACTCAGTCCCTGAAGCAAATTCCCGGAGTTGAGTCGGTGATTAACACTGTTAAATTAAATCCGTTGAAAATTGCAACCCGCATCTATTTCGAGCCAGGAACAGCAAAATTAGACTCTACACATCAAGAGACAATTGTCAATATCAGAGATTTTCTTAAACAGCATCCTCAAAAACGTATTAAGATAATTGGGCACAGCGATCGCACCGGCGAAGTTGCCACCAATCAACAGTTGTCGCTCAGGCGTGCAGTAGCGGTGCAAGATGCCCTGGTGTTGCAAGGTGCTGACCCGAAGCGCCTCCAAGTAGTCGGCAGTGACAGTCCTCCTGTTGACGTGGAACCGAATCAACCGCTACTGTTAAGCAGGTGCGTGCGATTTGAACCAATAACTAAGAGCATAAACAACAAATAATTATGTCAGTTACTATCTCCAAAAAAATGTGCATGATCGGCGATTTTGGCGTGGGCAAAACCAGCATGATCCGCCGTTTTGTCGATCGGCAATTCAGCGACCAGTACCTCTCCACTGTGGGAGTAAAAATTTCCCGCAAAAGCATTGTATTAGAAAACAGCACAAGACAGGAAATCGTCACAGCACAATTGCTGATTTGGGACTTAGAAGGGCATACAAAATTCAAAGGAATTGCCCCCACTTACTTACAGGGAGCCGGCGGCGTTCTCATAGTTGCCGATGTCAGCCGCTCAGAAACAGTTGAACGAATTTCCGAACACATTCAGCTTTTTTCTTCAGTCAACCCTAAAGGCTCAATTATTATCGCTTTGAACAAAGTAGACTTAATTGACGAAGAAAAATTAGCACTGCTAGTAGATGTTGCCCATTCAATCGGTCAAGATAAAGTAACAGCAGTTTACACAACATCTGCGAAAACAGGCAAAGACGTTGATGAAATTTTTCACAAACTAGCTTACACAATGGTAGAACAAGTATGATTAATAGCTTTAGAAAACTTTTGATTCCGCAAGAAACAGAATATTTTGTAGTAAATCATAGTTTCATCATTCAGGAAACTTCCGCCTCTGTGCAGCGGTTTGCGGATACTATCGGCCATGCTTTACCTGGTGTGGATGCGCGCATCTGCTTTCCTGAATTAATTGGCATTGAAAATATCCTCACATCTATACTTATGGGACAGAGGTCGAGTTTTCAAGTCAAAGGTATCGCTAGGTTTACAGACAATAATCACCCTTTATATTTTGATCTGTTAGCAATTGAACATGAAAACGAACAGGGAGATTTATCCAGTCAATTGCTAATTTTGATTGAAGATACGACTGAAAAAATGGTGATGAAGCAATCATTGATCCAAAGAGCTAATGAAGCTAATCTTTTAGTCAGCGCTTTGGAGGCGTCTAAAGATTATATAGATAAAGTTATTAGCTCGATGGGCGATGCTTTGTTGGTGACAACAACATTGGGCATGATCAAAACAGTAAATCAATCGGCTCAATTGTTGTTTGGGTACAGCAAAGCAGAAATTATCGAACAGCCTTTGTCCATGATTGTAGTGGAAGAAAAATTGCTTTACCAAGCTCGTCACCACTATATTTTGTCTCAAAAAGAGTTTCTGAGAGAATTAGAGGTAGTCTGCATTACTAAAACAGGAGCAGAAATTTGGGTAGAATTTTCCTGTGCGGCAATTCAGACAGAACTGAAGGGGCTGTACGATTTTGTCTACATAGGTAGAGACGTTACAGAACGCAAGCAACAAGAAATAGAAATTCGCAGATCTTTGGCAAAAGAACAGGAACTCAGAGAAGTAAAATCTCGCTTTTTTTCGATGCTTGCTCACGAATTCGGCAATCCTTTAAATACAATATTGTTTTCTGCTCAAATTCTCAAAGAATACGGCGATGAGCTCACAGTAGAGGAAAAAGAAGAATATCTCGAACACGTTAAATCAGCATCTAAACACATGGCTCAGCTATTAGATGATGTGCGGTTGCTCAGCAGTGCAGAAGCAGGGAAACTGCAATTCAATCCCGCACCAATTGATTTGCAGAAATTTTGCAGCGATTTAGTAGAATCAATCAAAATTAGTTTCGGCAAAAATCATGCAATTTGCTTTACTTACAGGCGAGTAGCATCGCGGGGGAGATTAATTAACAAGTCCTCTGATGATATCCAAGACTGGCCGATAATGGATAAAAAATTACTGCGGCACATTTTGACAAATTTGCTTTCAAATGGTATCAAGTATTCGCCGATCGACAGCAATGTTTATTTTGAGTTACATTGTTACAATGAAGAAGCTATTTTTAAAATTAGAGATGAAGGAATTGGCATTCCTATAGAAGACCAAGAACAACTGTTTGAATCTTATTACCGGGCGAACAATGTAGGCAAAATACCTGGTACTGGATTGGGCTTATCCATAGTCAAGCAGTGTGTAGACTTGCACGGCGGTCAAATCGAATTTTCCAGCGAAACTGGGTTAGGTACTACTTTTATAGTAACAATTCCATTTGACAAACAGCCGCCAATAAATTAATCTCAAATTCTTTGAAATATAGGGCGCATTTACTACTAGAAACCCAAGATGAAAACCCTGTCAAAAAAACTGTTGGTTCCCCACCATTTGGAGTACCTAGCACTGGATAAAGATTTTTTAATTCAAGAGACATCTCCCAATGTGCAGCGGTTTGCATACTCTGATGAAATAGTCGCGGGAAATGACGTGCGTATGCCGTTTCCCGAACTGGTAGGAACTGAAGAAATTTTAATCGATATTTTTGAAGGGCGAGTACCTAATTTTGATTTGAAAGCAATGACGCGGGTTTTAGACAATAACTTGCGCCTATATTTTGATATGTATATCGTCGAGTTGAGAGATGAGGAAAACAATCAAAGATTAATTATATTTTTTGAAGATGTAACAGACAGGATGGGTTTAGAACAAACTCTGGTTCAGGCTACCAATGAAATGAATATTTTATTGAGTACCTTAGCTTCTACTAATAAGTATGTTGAAAAGATTATTACTTCAATGGCAGAAGTTTTGTTGGTGACAACAGGAACCGGGAAAATTATAAAAGTTAACCAAGCTGCTGAAAATTTGCTTGGTTACAGCGAATCGGAATTAGTGGGACGACATATAAATGCGATCGCGCAAGTCGGCGAATCTTTGCATACCCTCAGTCAACAATCTCAATTATCGCAAACTAAAGGCGAAGTAATTTGCACAGCAAAAACAGGTGAAAAGCTGACAGTGGCTTTTTCCTGTACGGCTATTCCCAGTGACATTCAGAGTCTATCTAATTCCAGGATAGACCTCCAAGATTTCCTGTATATTGGTCGCGATGTTACAGATAGAAAGCGGGCCAGCAAGCGAAAAATAGCCCAGTACGTGACCACGCGCATCCTCTCGGCATCGGAAACAACCAAAAAGGCGATCGCGGCAATTCTCCCCGTAATTTGCGATAGTTTGGGATGGGATACCGCCGAACTATGGATGCCAGAAGTAGGTGAAAGACTGCTGTCAGCAACTAAAAGAGAAATTCCAATTTCCGATCCAAATTTGCTCCGGTGCGTCGCTAGTTGGACAAAACGCTCAGTTTCTATTCCGAAATTTGTAGAATTTGGCCAACAAATGACCTGTGCTGAGGGAGAAGGATTGGCGGGCCGCGTTTGGGGTAGTGGTTCCCCTCAATGGATTGGAGATGTAGTAGAAAGCGACATCTTTCTCCGCAGAGAAATCGCCACTCAAGAAGGACTGCATGGAGCTTTTGGCTTCCCGATTTTGGGCGACTACGAACATGAAATGTCAACAAGGTCTGTGTTGGGAGTGATGACTTTTTTTAGTCTAGAAGTGCAGTCTTTTGATGAAGAGTTGCTTCAGACAATGGCAACAATTGGTAGCCAAATCGGTCAATTTATTAAGCGCAAGCAAGCAGAATCAGCTTTGCGGGAAAGTGAAGAAAAACTGCGAGATTTATTTGAAAATGCTAGTGACTTAATTCAAAGTATTGGATCGGATGGTCATTTTTTGTACGTGAATCGGGCTTGGCAAAAAACTCTCGGCTACAGTGGAGAAGAGATGGCTAGCATGACAGTTTTTGACATCATTCATCCTAATAGTTCCCAAGATTCTATTGATATATTGTATCAAGCTATCAACGATAAAAATACCAATGAAAATACATCTTATCCCGATTCCATTCAAGCAATATTTATTACCAAATATGACCAACAAATTTGGCTGGAAGGTAGCATAAGTTGTAAATTTGCCGAGGGTCAGCTAGTGGCAATTCGGATGATTTTGCGAGATATTACTGCTCGGAAGCAAGCCGAAGATGCCTTGGCAAAATCTGTATCTCTGCTGCAAGCCACCTTTGATTCTACTGCTGACGGGATTTTAGCCATTGATCGGACTGGAAAAATAGTCAGTTTCAACCGAGAATTCGTAGAAATGTGGGGCGTACCCAAGGAAGTGATGGCACTGAAAGATGAGGCAACAATGGTCGCGTTTGTGCTAGAAAAACTTAAAGACCCCGAAGCATTCCAGGAAAGAATAGAATCGCTTTATGAGCATCCAGAGGCAGAAAGTAACGACTTGTTGGAATTTAAAGACGGCAGATTTTTTGAACGCTATTCTCAACCCCAACGGCTGGGAGATGAAATTATCGGCAGAGTTTGGAGTTACCACGACATCACTGAACGCAAGCAAGCAGAAGATGCTCTCCGGGAAGAACAGGAAAAATCAGAAAAGCTGCTGTTAAATATTTTGCCGAAGCCCATAGCAGAACGGCTCAAACAAAACGAAACGACTATTGCAGAATACTTTCCTGAAGTGACAGTTTTGTTTGCAGATCTTGTGGGATTTACAAGCTTTTCTACTACTATGAGTCCGATCGAACTTGTGGAGTTGCTGAACCAAATTTTTTCTGGCTTTGACTTAATCTGCGAACGGCTCGGTTTAGAGAAAATCAAGACCATTGGCGACGCATATATGGCGGTAGGAGGAATCCCTGAACCCAGGGTAGACCACGCTGAAGTTATCGCCGAAATGGCCCTAGATATGCAGACAGAAATAGCCAGATTCAATGCCAGAAATAAAAAGTATTTAAGCATCCGTATCGGTATTCATAGCGGCCCGGTTGTTGCCGGAGTAATTGGGATCAAAAAGTTTATTTATGATTTGTGGGGCGACACGGTAAATATTGCTTCCCGCATGGAATCTCACGGTTTACCTTGGCGAATTCAAGTCAGTGAAGCTACTTATAAGTTATTGGAACACAAATACTTATTTGAGTCGCGGGAAATGATTCAGGTTAAAGGCAAAGGTGCAATGACGACTTATCTACTGATTGGCAAAAAATCAGCTTGAGTCAGTCGATTTTGGATTTTGGATACTTCGACACTTCGACTACGCTCAGCGCAACGCTTCGCTCAGCACAGGTTTTGGATTTTCGATTGAAGTATTAGTCGATTTTAGACTTTAGATTTTGGATTGAAGAATTATGATTAGTCACTAACTACTGAGTCAAACTAGATTAATAATAACCAAATTGAGTTGCAGGTATTAACTGAAATAATTTTTATGAACCTTGATACTGCTACTTCCTGTGGCTTAATTGCTCATCAATTGGTCTCAAATACCCTCAAACAGGGCTTGCCAATGGTACTGTTAGTGTAGAATACTATGGAATGGGCGATCGGGAAATCTACCTTGTCGTCAAAGACAACGATACTGGCTTTCCCAAAATTTATATTTTCGGAAAACTAATTCAGCGGGCTTTCAACTTGTCTGCACTTTGAACGGAACAGCTAGGATGAACTATTGAATTATCAGGGGAAGTAGGCACTATTTGTTTACTGAAAATTTAATTATTTAAAAAATTTTCACAGGATTTAAAATCATGAACATTCAAGAAAAGATAATTAATATTTTGATTGTAGAAGACGAAATTTTAATTGCTAAAAATTTATCGCATAAATTGGAAAAATTGGGCTATCAGATAGTAGGTACTGTTTGTTCAGGAGCAGATGCCATACAGCGGGCGAGAGAAATGAAGCCAGATTTAATTTTGATGGATATAGTCATTAAAGGTGAGATTGATGGCATAGAAACAGCAGCTATAATTAATCAAGAATTAGATATCCCGATTATCTACACAACTGCTTATGCAGATGACGAAACTTTGCAGCGAGCAGAAAATACTGATTCTTACGGCTACCTCCTTAAACCGTTTAAAGAAAGAGAGCTAAACGCGACCATCAAGATTGCATTGAGGAAACATCAAGAAGCTGCTAAAATGCGAAAAGAAATTATATCTTCAGCCGCCAAAAGTGAAAATGAATCGCGATTTCTTTCAATGGTATACCATGATTTAAATACTCCCTTAACTACGATACAGCTATCTGCTGAGATGCTAGAAGATTGCGATTTTGCTGGGGAGGGAGGAACAGTTAATAAGACTGTAGAACGTATTAAAAAAGCTGTTAGCAATATGAGTGTATTGCTGGAAGATATTTTAATGATTAGCAAAGCAGACTCAGGGAAAGTTTTATTGAATTTACAGTCTGTAAATGTGATTGATTTGTGCAATTTGATTTTAGATGAGCTGCAACCGATCGCCTCTCGAAAACACTTAGTGACTTTCCGCACTACACCAGAAAAATTGTACGCGAATCTGGATGCAAAACTATTGCATCATTTGCTGACAAATTTGCTATCAAATGCTATAAAATATTCTCCTAGTGGCGGTAATATTAGTTTAGAATTAACCTGCGAATGCGAGGAAGTAATTTTTTGTGTTCGAGATGAGGGAATTGGGATGACAGCGGCAGATATCGGAAAGTTATTTCATAAGTTTGAAAGGGGTTGCAATGTGGGCAATATTAAAGGTTCGGGGTTGGGACTTTGCATTGTTAAACACATTGTTGATCTGCATGGCGGTACAATAAGTGTGGAAAGTGCGATCGGTAAAGGTAGTGTATTTACTGTGGCACTGCCTTTGTATAGTTGATAGTTGATAGTGGACAGTTGACAGTGGACAGTTAATAGTTGAATTGAAAAGTTAATGGTTGTTGATATATAAAGTTATTGCTTAACGATCGACATTAATTATTAATTCGTAACTTCAGACGCAAAGTGCCTTTGAATCCTGTGGGAGGTTGCCAGGAAATTAGGGATTTTTTGAGAGTCTCAATGGTGTCTGTTGCTTGCAGTGTCGAGGCTTGAGAGTCGATCGCGACTTTAGCAACGCGGCCATTTTGTACTGACACTTCCCACACTGTTTCGCCACTCACTCCAGCGGGGAGAGTCACAGATTGCAGGTATTGAGTCAAAGCAGCAATAGCCGTCGCATCCAACCCTTCGGCTGTGATTATTTGCAGGCGAGAAATGCTTTGTTGCTGGGGTTTCAACTCTCGGTAAGGTTGCTGTCGGAGTTGTCCTGGGGCTGGCGCTACCAGACTGGGAGTCGGGGAAAAACTGCGAGTGCCGCCTCTGGTTGGCTCCGTATCCTGGGACTCAAAAACACCTTCATAGCTCACTCCCTGTGGCAATTCTACAGGTACTTGGACTTGCCTACGAGTTCCATCTGGTTCGACTCGTACTTCTTGGCTCACAGCGACAAATGCGGTGTATTCCGATAGCAAGCGATAATTCAGGGCGGTATTAGTCACAGATTCCACGAGGGATTTAGTCTGGCCACTAAACATTTGATTCATTAAGTCTTTGATGCGCGATCGGGCCCAAAGTTGGGCGATCGCTGAATTGCCAAAATCAGTGTTTGCGACTGCCGCCGGATTGGACTCGCGCTGCCGCACGCTGACTGCTGGAGCGAAGTTAACTGGTAAAATCTGTTGGTAAGTTTTACCGTCAGCCTGAGTGCCGCGGATGCGAAGTTGGCCGCTGGTGCGATCGCCCTTTCTGCCAAATAAAACTAGCGGTTGACTGGCGAATAAGTCTGGTGGTGCGATCGGATAAATCTCCGGTTTTTCTCCCATTCCTTCCCAGCTAATTTGAATATCAGTCAGTACCGGATTGTTAATTTGGCGGAAAAACTTTTCTGTGGCTTCTGCTGACGGTTCATCTTGACGAATCACTTGAGATGTCCCTCTTCCAACTTCTGCCAAACGATCGATCAAAAACCGATTCACAGAACCGCCAACGCCAAAACTATAAAGTCTATTTCCTGGTTTCAGATTCTGCTGAACGAAATTAAGTACCTCATTTTCGCCACCGATATAACCATCAGTTATTAGTACAATACTCCGCAATCTTCCTGTTTCTGGAGCCGGAAAATTCATCACGGTTCGGATGCCATTGAGTAGTTCTGAGCCACCGTTTGCTTGCAACTTGTCGATATAATTAATTGCCATTTGTCGATTTGCCGATGTATTGGCTAAAGGAGTGGCTGAAAGCGTTTTAGTAGTGTTGGCAAAATCAATAATTGTAAAAGTATCGTTGGGATTTAAACCTTGAATGAAGCGGCGCATCAACTCCTGAGATTTTACCAGCGGTTCGCCCTGCTGAGAACCGGAAGTATCCATCAAAAATACTACATCTTTAGGTACAATTTGATTACTTTTATAATTCAATGCCGGAATCAGATAAGTTGCAAAATGCCCGCCTTGCTTGTCAGCTTGAGTCAGGACTGTTGCTTGAGTATTTTCGCCTGATACTCGATATCGTAAAATTAAATCTTTATTGGGAATTGTGTCTGAATTGGCTAGTTGAACGTTGACAGTATTGCCGCTGCGGTTAGTTGTAATTTGGTGAGAAGTAGAGCGGATATTGCTAATCGGAATTCCGCTATCTATTTCTACTGAAACAGCGATATCATGACCCGATCGCGTTCCCGGAGCAATCACAGGCGGGTTAATGCGATCGGCATCGGTATTAACCCCCCCCTGCCCCCCCCTTGCTAAGGGGGGGAATAGAGTGTTGTTGGCATCTAGTGCCGCTGGAAACTCAGAACTATAGCCCCCCCTTGGCAAGGGGGGGTTGGGGGGGGTAGAATTTCGCGCAATATAGCGAGGCCCTACCACCATTGGAAACACAAATTCGTAATCACCGCCGGAAAATTTGAGACTTTCTGTGTAGCGAATCGTAACTTCTATTTTTTCTCCTGGTTTGATATTAGCAAGAGACTGAGTAAAAATATTATCGCGTTCTTGTTCTAGCAAACCTGTAGTACGGCCTTGTTGTCTGGCTTTTTGGTAAATTTCTCTAGCTTCGTCGCGCCGTTTGATATCAGCTTTAATGGTTCGTGAGCCGATTTTAATTTCCATGTCATCCACGGCTGCTTCGTCGGGCAAGGGAAACACGTAAACAGCTTCCAAAGGTGCGGAAAAAGGATTTTCAAACTTCTGAATAACTTCGACGCGGGAGATATTTCCAGCAATTTTGGCTTTAACTTGAGTTTCCTTGAGAGGAAAGAGTTCTTCTGAGCGCTTATTTTGAGTTTCAACGAACAAACCAGCGGTGGGACAACGAGTTTGGGGCGATCGATTCCTAGGACAATTAACCTGATTTCCAGCCAGGATAGGCGGCGACACAGAGGGAGAGTTTCCCCTGGGAACTACCGCCCGTGAGGAGTGCGGAGCTAGCCATGCGCCACACTCGTTAGCGAAGCCCTCGAAGAGGATCGCAGCCAGGAATGCGATACCAGCAAAAAGCAACCGTTGGGGGGATATAACGCAGACAAACTTCATAGCTGTTCTTTTTAGCAGAGTTGAGATGCTTTTTATACCATGACCTTAACCTTCGCAAAACGTTCCTGAGTTAGCTTTGTGCCAAAAATTACTGACAAGGGCTGGTCGATGAGGGCGATCCTCTTCGTTGGCGTAGCCCCCGTAGGGGCGGGCTTTCCTACCCTACCCTTCGGGAACGCCTTCGGGGAACGGGAACGCCTTCGGCGAACGGATCGCTTCGCTAACGCTAACGGGCCAACCTACAAGATTGTATAATAAGTTAGACGACAATTAAATATCTCTAACTGAAACCTATCAAACCCTAATCAAGTGAAATTACCATGAATTTTATCAATCCCAAAACGGACTTTGCCTTTAAAAAAATCTTCGGTTCAGCAGAGAGTAAA
>REAP01000238.1 GCA_004294385.1 Oscillatoriales cyanobacterium
TAATAGATCGAGAAATCAGCAGAATCCTGAGTTTACACAGGGTTTTGTTACCAGTCGTTCTCCGACTCATAAGCGCGGTTATACCTTGCGTTATACTGCAATAACTCAAAAAGGAATGAGTGGAGGGCCTGTATTTGATGGCGAAGGGCGTGTAGTTGGGATTCATGGAGAAGGCGAACTAGATTTTTCGACAAATGATACAGGATCATCTATAGATGCTATCTCCAAAACGGGATTTAATTCAGCAATTCCTATCAACACTTTTCTAGCTAAATTGTCAGAGGCTGGGTTAAATCGATCGGCTCTTTTGATAAATACTTCAACCGCCACTAATGCACCTCTGAAACTGAACAATCCGCAAGATGCTAAGACTTATTATGTTCGAGGTTTAACTCGGTTTGACAAAGGAGATTTGTCAGGGGCTGTGGCGGATTTTAGCCAAGCGATTCAAACTCAATCGGATTATGTAGAAGCTTATTTCTATCGGGGATTAGCCTATTCCGATTTGAGACAAATGCCAAAAAGTATTGCTGATTATAGCAAGGCGATCGCGCTAAATGCCAGTTATGTTGACGCTTACTACAATCGGGGGCTGGTGTTGTCGGCATTGGGAGATAAACCGGGGGCGATCGCAGATTATACTCAAGTCATCCGCTTGGATCGAAACTTTGCCGCAGCTTACAACAACCGAGGATTGGCGCTTTCAGACTTGGGCGACCAAAAAGGGGCGATCGACGATTTCAATCAAGCGCTGCAAATTAATCCCGGTCGCGCTAACACTTATTTTAACCGAGGATTAGCGCTATTTCGCATCAATAACGATCGCTCAGCCTTAGCTGATTACACCCAAGCAATTCAACTCAATCCCAATTATGCTAAGGCTTTTGCTAACCGAGGAATTACGTTGGTGAGAATGGGAGATAGACAAGGGGCGATCGCAGATTTGCAGCAAGCGGCTCGTTTATTTAGGGCTCAAGGAATGAATGCTGATGCTCAAAAAGCATTAGATTTGATTGGTCAATTACAAAGGTAGTAAAGTTTATGATATAATCGAAAATATGACCCTTCTAAAAACCATGTATCAAGCAACATTAACTGATGTTTCCTTAGACCCAATATTAGAGCAATTAACGCAACTTGCCCAACTAGAACCTGACTGGGATTCTTATGGTGCATTAGCAGTTTCGCCCGTTGCTTTTGTAAAAGCCTGTCAGTTGCTCATTCATGTCAAATGCTCTCTTTCGCCTTTAGTTGGCGATCGGATTTTACCCTATGATGCAGCACCAATTGCTAATGGTAGTCTACAACTGGAGTGGCGGAGTCCACAGGGCAATCTAGAAGTAGAAATTAAATCTGATATGAGTTTCAGCTATCTACTAATTAAGGGAGAAGGAAGCCAGAGAAAATTTGAGGAAAAAAACGAGGTGTCATTATCTGAAGTCCTGAATGTGTTGTCTCAGCTATTAATTGAATAAGTCAGGATGAGATAATGCTAGAAGAAATTGTAGACAATGATATCCTTTATCGTCGGATTCCTAACGTACATCTTTATGAGGATGGTACTGTAAAATCAGTTGCTTTTCAGGTTAGAGGAAAACCTGATAACAGTATCTCGGTTGAGTTGGCGAGGCTAACAACTCCCCAGGAAATTTTAGCTCGTGCAAGAAATCCTGACACTACAAAAGTGGGTGTTTTGGTAGCAGGATATGCCCGTTCTTTAGGCTTCATTATCCGACATGACCCATTGGAGGATAATCCAGCTCATTGTCTGATTGAGGGGGAAAACAATAAAGTCAAGTGTAAACTTTTGGCTGAGGCTACAACTATTTTAAATTTGGCTGAATAAAGGCGATCGCATAATATTTGAAACAAACAAACACCAAAAAAACCGCCCCAATCCTATTTTTGGGGTAGGGGCGGGTTTTCGAGATTGTTTGTTTCTGGCGATGATTATTCGTAAAACCCGCCCCTACAGAACGTCGTAATATAGATCGTCGTGATGCTGATTTCCCCTAAAATCTCACTGTCACCAAAATCACCCGCCGAGGCTGATTTTCCGCTTCAATAGTATACTCAACCCGCCCAAAACCTTTCGGCCCCGGTTCAACTAAATCATAGCGAGATGTCACCGTACCTGCGGCTGTAGTGTATTGAGCAAAAACAGCACCGGGATTCCTCCCAGCAGACGCATCGGCATCCCCTCCCCAAGAACTCGTATCATCTAATGTCGATCGAGTTGGTAAGACAGAAGCCGCGATTTCTGGAGGTGTTAATCTTTGATCCGCTAAGACTCTTTGAGCGTTATGAATAGCGCACATTGTCGGCCCGGAAATTTTGGTATCGCTATATTGATCGTCCCACTTTTGGACAAACCCAAAACCCACATTCGGGCCGACGTTCTCCTGTCTTTGTCTGCCCCACAAACTACTGATAGTGCTATTCCCCTTAACACCACTGCCAGTCATGGCTAATTCGGTTCTTTTGCTAGTAAAATTGCGGCTGACAAATTCTTTGTCTGCGGTGCGAATCCGGTTGGCTGCGGCTACCTCTATTTTACTGCTAACATTACTATTACCTTGTAAAATTGGTGAGAGAACGCCGGGGATGGGTTGTGCTCCACAATATTTTTGAATACCGTTAAAAACGCGATCGGCTGATAAAGCACTAATCGGAAATTCTAGGGAATAAGCCTCAGCAGGTTTGGGGAAAAAGATGCCGGATGTGGCGGAAGCAGCAAAAGAAGCGCCACCCCAGATGACGATCCGATTAAATTGACGGCGGCTGATGCTCATAGTTTATTTACTCCCAGGAGAGCTTGCCCCCGGCTCAACTTGAGCTTTCATAAAGAAGTACGCATAGCGACAATTTGTTGCCCGAGCACAAAATACTTCTATTGCTAGACTTTTGCCATTACTAATATTTACTAGCATTGTATGTACTTTACCTCGATCGCCAGTGCGAGAAGCTACTTGATTTCCGTCTACATAAACATCTATTCGTGCTGGTGGGGAGTTGTCGGTGTCAGGAATCGCAAACTCCAATCGGAGAGAAGCGGGGCCGCCAGGAAGCCTACAAGTTATAGCGGTATCAGGGCTAATATATAAAACAGTGGTGTAAATTTGTCTGCCTACAGAAATATCTCGCTTATCAGAACTCCAGCTACCTGATCGCTTAACACATTGAAGGTCTTCCAAAGGAATTGGGCGCTGGGCCTGTGCCACTTGTGCGCCAACCGTCCCTAACATCACACATAACATCCCAGCGAGGAACAAACCGCTGAGCCACCGATCGCGCTTCATAAAAATATCCTGCTAATACCTTAACCAATTAATATAAAGGATGAGCTGTGTAGGAAAAATCCTGACTTTAGATAGATGACAAAATTAAAAATGTCACAATTGTACGAAATGTCAGGTATAATGAATGGCGTAAACTCCAGCTTTTCCCGAATCTATGGATATTGCAGAAGTCTTAACACTGGCAGATCAGCTAATTT
>REAP01000239.1 GCA_004294385.1 Oscillatoriales cyanobacterium
AGGGTACTGCTCTGCTCCCTGAGCGGAGTCGCCAAGGTGCTTGGTGATTGAACCCTTCGACTACGCTCAGGGTACTGCTCTGCTCCCTGAGCGGAGTCGAAGGGTCAACTGTCAATCATCAACTATCAACAGTCAACAGTCAACATTCATATCAGTCCGAAACTTCTCCACTACTCGATTTAACTCCATCGAGTGAGAAGCCTTAAATAAAATGCGATCGCCCGTTTCAACAAATTCCATTAAATGCCTTGCTAGAGCCTCATGGGAATTCGCAGCCGTAATATCTTCTATCTCCACAAAAGTCACACCAGCAGCGCCAGTCGCCATCGCGACCGCCTCTTCAAAATCAGCAAAAACAAACAAAGCATCAAGATTTAAGTTTCGGGCTGCTGTTCCCACTTGTCTGTGAAATTCGAGCGACTTATCGCCCAATTCCTTCATGGTTCCCAACACCGCAATTCGCCGTTTTCCCGGAGTATCAGCTAATAGTCTCAGAGCGGCTAACATTGACTCCAAGCCAGCATTATAAGTCTCATCCAAAATCACAATATCCTGCGGCAATTCGTACTTCCGCGCTCTACCATCTGGTAACTGCACAGACAAACCTGGTTTGAAAACTTCCCAATCAATATCTAACACTTTTGCTACGGCTAAAGCTGCCAAATAATTGACAGCATTGTGTCGTCCTGGCAACGGCAATGGCAATTGAATATAGCAGTCGTCAAGATGGTTAGGATACTTCTGGTCACTGAGCGTAGTCGAAGTGGACATTTCGACTACGCTCAATGACCAAAGCGCCTTGGCGGTTGCTATATCTTTAATACGCATGGAATTATTGTCTAGAAATTCGCCATGCAAATCTCCACCTTTTAACCCATAAGTTAAGGTTTTTCCCTGCCAAACTTTCGCCGCCGCTGTCATCAATTTATCGCTGTCTTGATTGATAATAGCAATACTATCAGCAGGCATTTCTGCTAACAACTCACATTTCGCGATCGCGATCGCCTCTTCTGACCCCAATCGCCCTATATGCGCCGTTCCCACATTCGTAATCACTGCTACAGTTGGACGGGCAATTTGCGCTAACACTGCAATTTCACCAAGTCCCCGCATTCCCATCTCAATTACGGCATAATTGTGTTCTGGTGAAAGCTCTAACAGCGTTTTGGGAACTCCAATTTCATTGTTGTAGTTATATTGAGTTTTAAGAACATTTCCTTGAGTAGACAAAACTGCTGCAATCAATTCCTTAGTAGTGGTTTTACCTACCGAACCAGTGATCGCAATTACCGGTATACTGAACTGGTTGCGCCACCAATGGGCGATCGCCTGATAAGCTGTTAGAGTATTGTCAACTCGCAATAGTGGAAAATTTAGAACTTTTCCTTCCCAAGCGCGATCGACAACCGCGACAATTGCCCCCAAATCCCGTGCTTTTTCGACAAATTGATGCCCATCAAAATTTTCTCCCCGCAGTGCCAAAAATACCTCGCCCCCTTGGATAGTGCGCGTGTCTGTGGCAATACCAGTCCCTAAAGTTGTCAAAACACCCTCGGACGCAGCAGGCACGGGTACTGTTAAAATTTCCGCAAGTTGGGGAATAGTGACGCGACAAACCATATTACTAGCACTCACACTTCAAATAATTATTTTCAGCACTCGCTGTAGCCCGCTCAGCCTTCAAGTTAACTCTTTGGAGACTGCCGATCGCAAGTTGCCTTAACAATCCTAATACGAAATCGCCCACCGACCAACAAATTCTTAAATGAGCACTTACGTTCTTACTAATTCTTTACACAAAATCATGGTGATCTAGATCTTGCAACTTGAAAAATTTTTGTGTAATACTATTCTTGATAAATAGTTTAAATAAATAAAAAAGCGATGGAGTTAAAATGCTGAGTGCTTCCACCCCAAAACCTTGGGAATCCAGAAGATCGGTGAATTCAATTCAGGCGCTGCATCAATCAATATATCCAGCCAATCGCGCTGAAAAAACCTACCCAATCCTCCGAAGGTGAAAAGAGTGGAAAATACTTGGACAGACAGTTACAATCGACCAACCTACGAAGCTGAAAAACTACTTTACAACCACTGGCTGAAGCTGGTACAAGTAGAACAACCAGCAGAAATTATCCATCGTTTTCGCACTTTGTTCATACATTGCGATCGATATCCCGATCGCACCATCGTCGCAGCCCTGGAAAAAATAGCAGCCTCAAAAGAGGCAGAACCAGAACTCAAGTATATCCTGAACCGCTGCTGTCACATAGCGATCAACCGCTGGCAAACACAGCCCAACAAGCAAGCAGCCATCCCTGAATTGATCGCTGTGTTTGAAGAAGTACCCAAGGTAATATTTGGATATAATCAATCTAGGGCGATCGGGCATATTACCAAAATAGTCAATCAATTTACCGACAGCGAACAATATCTCACCCTCAAACGCTTATCCAAAGTCATCACCCACAACTCAGAAGACGGTAGCAAAACACCAGCCCACCAATCCCTCGGAACCTTAATTCCCCGCTACCCATACCTTTACAGCCACTGTCTCCTCAGCGACGACAGCAACTACGAACAGCAGACAGTCATTAAAACAATCCAAGCCCAAAAACAGCAACAATTTGAAATCAACCTCTCCCAATATGTAGCTCACCAAGTCAGAAAAGTCCAAATAGCTCGCCGGGGAACCTCCATTTCTTTTGGCAGAACTATACAAAACATCAAAAACCCCACCCTCTTGAGCGACACCGAACTATTCTTCGCCCTGAAGCAATTTGTCGGAAAAGTAGAACGAGGCAATACTTACAGACAGATAGCAGGCAATTTTGTGGCGAACACTAGCCAAACAACTCAGTGCTACCGTTCTTTTAAAGATGACTTATATGAATATCTAATTTCTTCTATCACTGACCAACGCTACGGCAAAGGTCAATTTAAGGACAAATTGTATAAGCAATTACAAAGCACCTTTCCCCAGAGCGATTCTCAGCAGTTCAACGAATGTTTAATGATGAGAACTTGCAGTCAGTTATTGAATTTTTTAGTCGTAGAGAGTCAAAAACGACCCAACCACTTCGTCTTCCTTGACCTAATCTCAAACCTCGGCCCCACTGAGACGACAAGTTTGCTCCTGAAAATTGTACTAATTTGCGACAAAGTTAAACCCTACCTAGAAAAGCGGCTGGCAATTTTGTTCGGGCACTACGAATCTTCTGCCCCGGCCGGCGTGATGTGGTTAGTCAAAGCCCTAGAAAACCTGAATCTAGCCTTGAGTACCAACTTTGGCAAAGTTGACGTATCATTCCTGCGGTGAATAGCCTTAGCACAAGTAACTTTTGAAACTAACTCAGAAGATACTGTTGATGCAAAGTAAATGATTTTCTAGAAACTTCTTGAATAATTAGGTAAAAGCTGGTACTGTATGTAGACCGGAAACAAAAAACCCTCTAGCGAT
>REAP01000240.1 GCA_004294385.1 Oscillatoriales cyanobacterium
TCATTCAGAATTTTAGCTGTGCTAAAATTCGAGAATGAAACAGCCCTGGGTTTCAACCCCTGTCGGACTATTGGTTGTACCTTAAGTTGACACCTATGGGCATTGCCGTCTCCTGTCTCAAAACCAGAGCCCCGACTTCTTAAAGAAGTCGGGGCTCTAACAGCAGAATATTTACTGACTCAAAGATTTAGATTTCTTCCAAATCTCCCATGTCTTCTGCATTTTCTAGATCTTCTAAATCCTCATCCTCATCATCAACAGGAGCGACAGAATTAGCAGAAACCACAGCACCAGTAGCAAGTTTTTCTCGCACTAGCTTCTCAATCTCATTTTTGAAATCGACATTTTTCTCCATGTGTTGGATTACTTTGTCTCGTCCTTGAGCAATGTTATCGCCGTTATAGCTATACCAAGAACCTTTTTTCGTAATTACTCCCATTTCGTCTGCCAAGTCAGTCAGACAGCCTAAAGTAGAAATGCCTTTGCCAAATACAATGTCAAATTCGGCAATGCGGAAAGGCGGAGCAACTTTATTTTTAGCAACTTTAACTTTCGTGCGGTTTCCGTATTCCTCTGTGCCTTTTTTCAAGGTTTGAATCCGGCGAATATCGAGTCGCACGCTAGCATAAAATTTGAGAGCATTACCGCCGGTTGTAGTTTCGGGATTGCCGTAAGTTACGCCGATTTTTTGCCGCAATTGGTTGAGGAAAATCACGGTACAGCCAGATTTGCCGATGTTGCCGGTGATTTTCCGCAAAGCTTGGCTCATCAACCGGGCTTGTAAACCCATGTGAGAGTCGCCCATGTCGCCCTCAATTTCGGCGCGGGGGACAAGGGCTGCTACGGAGTCAATGACTACGATATCGACGGCGACGGAACGGACGAGTTGATCGACAATTTCTAGTCCCATTTCTCCGGTGTCGGGTTGGGAAACTAGGAGATTTTCAATATCGACGCCCAAAGCTGAGGCGTAGGTGGGATCTAGGGCGTGTTCGGCATCGACGAAGGCGGCGATTCCGCCGGATTTTTGGACTTCGGCGATCGCGTGTAGCGCTAGAGTTGTTTTACCCGAACTTTCTGGGCCATAAATTTCAATGACTCGACCTTTTGGCAAACCGCCACCCAAGGCGATGTCAAGTGTCAGGGCTCCGCTGGGAATGGTTTCTACCCTCATGCGAGTGGCGTCTCCCAATCGGACGATCGCTCCTTTGCCAAAGCTACGCTCAATCTGGGCTAGTACCGCAGTTAGGGCTTTTTGCTTTTCGGGGCTTTCAGTAATTTTTGTAGACGTATCTTTTTTTGCCATTTTGCGGTACGCAGGTAGGGCCCTTGCGGAGCTTGTTGATTAACTATACAACACGTATGTTAGCAGTTATTTTTGGGGTGGGGAGGTTCTGGAAGGATTTGATTCACGATTCTTGATTTTGCTGAAGCTCAGTCTGCTGAGACATCCGATTTGAGATTTTAGATTTTGGATTTTGGATTTTAACTGAGATCTTGCACCAATGTCAGCAACGGGCTAGAAGCCCGTTCCACAAAAAATAAATTTTCTTGTGGGATGGGCATCCTGCCCGTCCATAGAAGGCTAATTGAGAATGGTGCAAGATTTCAGTTTTAACTGGTTTAACTGGTTCCCAGGCTCTGCCTGGTAACGAGTAATCGCAACAATTAAGGTAAGCATGGCATCTACAATACGTCAAGACAAATCTGTGGATCGCACAAACTCCCCGTGGCTGCTAAGCTTATTAGCGATCGCCATTTTACTAGGTATCGGATTTCGGTTCTTTGAGCTCGATCGCAAACTTTACTGGCACGATGAAGTATACACATCACTCCGAGTCGCAGGTTTCACCAGACAAGAAATCGACGATGAACTATTCCAAAACCGGATAATTTCCGCACCAGAATTGCAAAAATATCAGCGAATTAAACCAGGAAGTACCGCCGCAGACACCATCCATTCTTTAGCACTAGAAGACCCACAACATCCGCCTTTATACTTTCTGATGGCTCGCGTTTGGATGCAAGAATTTGGCAGTTCTCTCACAGCATCCCGGACTTTGCCAGCAATATTAAGTTTGCTGTCCCTGCCTTTGATGTACGCTTTAGCTCAAGAACTTTTTGCCTCAAATTTAACATCACTATTAGCTACTGCAATTTTAGCTTTATCTCCCTTTGATATCTTATTTGCTCAGACAGCAAGGCAGTATAGTTTGCTGACAGCAATAGTGATTGGCAGCAGTTTATTGTTGCTGAGAGCAGTCCGGTTGCAGAATTTATCAAATTGGGTATTATATGCGTTATCGATCGCCCTTGGTTTCTACACTCACCCTTTTTTCGCTTTAACACTAATTGGACAGGGCATTTTTGTGATTTCTTACTGCCTGTTCATGACACCAAAGAAATTGCGAGGTCATGTCATTAATTCTCAATTTTTCTTGGCAGTAACAGCAGCTTTAATCTTATATATTCCTTGGATATATGTCCTAGGAAGTAATCTTCAACGAGCCTCAGCTACTACAGATTGGACGCGAGTATCTCCCGGATGGCTTTATCTGGTGAAATTGTGGACTTTGAGTTTTACAGCGCTATTTTTTGACCTGGACTTCGGGTTTGATAATGTTTTGACTTATCTTGCTAGAGTGCCATTTTTGATTTTGATTATAGCAGCTATTTACCAACTTTTTCAGCGGGCAAACCGTTCAAATTGGCTATTTGTTTTAACATCAATTTTTGTACCTTTTTTGATATTAGCTTTGCCGGATTTAATCATTGGTGGTAAACGTTCGGCTGTCAGTCGTTATCTAATTTCTTGTTTTCCGGGAGTGCAGCTAGCAGTTGCTTACTTGCTAGCAAATAGCGTGACTGCTGGGCGCAGGTTCTGGCAATTCACAATGGCTGCGGTATTTACGGCAAGTATCGTATCTTGTGTTGTTAGCAGTTTTTCTGATACTTGGTGGAGCAAAGATTTGAGCTATTTTAATGCTGAAGTCGCTAGGAAGGTTAATCAAGAGGCGATCGCGAATCGGTCGATTAAAGATACAATTGTAATTAGCGATCGCGGTAATGATTTTACTAACATGGGAGATTTGCTTTCCCTGAGCTATTTGCTTGACAAAGACGTGAAGCTGATGCTGCTGAGCCAGTCACCGGACATCGAGATGCTGAACAAATATTCGGCTCCTCTGGTGTTTCGCCATTCGGAAAAATTGCGATCGGCATTGAAGCGAAATCAACGCCGTTTAGAGCCTGTATTGGAATATGCCAAACTTTTTAGAGTGCGACGAGCTTCCTAGGATACCGCTGTAGGGACACGGCACTGTCCATTGGTGTCAACAATCAGGTAGAACCAATAGTCCGACAGGGGTTTAAACCCAGGGCTGTTTCATTCTCGAATTTTAGCACAGCTAAAATTCTGAATGAAAAAATTCACATCCTCATCGGAAACTCA
>REAP01000035.1 GCA_004294385.1 Oscillatoriales cyanobacterium
CCTACATTCAAGAGGTAGATTGCAATTTTACGTGGGGTGGGGGCGGGTTTATGAGATAATCGGTTTGAGGCAATTATGGTTGGTAAAACCCGCCCCTACGGGAATTAAAATTTTCTAGATTCTATGAATAACGACACAAATTTCAATACTGTACACGAACACGAGATTTTTGGCGATCGCGATTTGCCTTCTTGGTTAACCGAACAACAAATCAGCCTCGCTTGTACTACCTATCAAACCAGCAGGTTGATGTTAATCGGTGCTGTGCCGGAAACCAACAGAATCTCGGCTTTTTGGCGAATATTCGATCGCGCTATGGGACTTTTTTGCACCCCAGAACGCCTCTACCTCAGCTCAAAATACCAACTCTGGCAATTAGATAATGTGCTGGCTGCGGGTGGACAACATCAAGGTTACGATCGCCTTTACATCCCTCGCATCGCCTACACTACAGGAGATATCGACATTCACGATATCGCTGTCGATAAAAATAACCAAATCCTGTTTATTAGCACGTTGTTCAATTGTATCGCTACTTTGAGCGATCGGCACAGTTGCAAACCTTTGTGGAAACCGCCGTTTATCTCACAATACATCAACGAAGACCGCTGTCATCTCAACGGTTTGGCGATGGTGGATGGGGAACCGAAATATGTCACAGCTTCGAGTCAGTCGGATGTGGTGGATGGTTGGCGCGATCGCAGAAAAAACGGCGGTATCGTGATTGATGTCGCATCTAATGATATTATTGTCACTGGATTGTCGATGCCACATTCACCTCGCTGGTATCGAGATAAGTTGTGGTTGTTGAATTCGGGGAGAGGGGAATTTGGTTATGTGGATTTAGACACAGGGAAATTTCAGGCGATCGCATTTTGTCCGGGATATGTCCGAGGATTGACATTTTGGCAAAATTGGGCGATTGTTGGACTCTCGAAACCGAGGGGTGGTGATAATACTTTTAGTGGTTTAGAGTTGGATGAGTTGTTAGTAGCTAAGGATGCGGAGGCTCGCTGCGGTATGATGGTGATAGATTTGACTACTGGTGCGATCGTACATTGGTTGCGATTTGAAGGAATTGTCACAGAATTGTATGATGTGCAGGTGATTCCGGGAGTGCAAAAGCCGATGGCTTTGGGTTTTCAAACGGATGAAATTGCTCAGTTAATTACTTTGGAACTTTAACCGCAGATGGTGGCGGATATACGCGGATGGACGCGGATGATCAACCACCAATGTTACCGGATTTGATATTTATTTGCCAAAACGTCCCCGGATGCGATCGACAAACATATCAACTTCCGGCAATTTCATCTGACTCACAAACACCGCAAAAACTGCTAACCCGACAAAACTTGCCACACCCAACTCCATTAATTGAATTAGCAAACCTTCAGTACCAAAAACCCTTTGACATCCTAGCTGAGTAGCCAACGTCACAAAAGCAGTGAGAGAACTCCCAGAAGCCAATCCCAGAAATGGCAAACTCCACTCGCCCCAAGGTAAGCCACCCAGCTTTTTATCTAATAAGTACAAAAACATAATCATCGAAACAATATTCACTCCCACCGTCGCCAAAACCAATCCGGGCGCCCCAAAAGCTCCAACTAACAAATAGTCCAACAATCCATTCAGAAAAATATTTATAATACTGACACGAAAAGGCGTTTCTCCATCTCCCAAAGCATAAAATACCCTCACCAAAACATCGCGCCCTAAATACACAAACATTCCAATACTGTAAGCCATCAATATCGGTGTGACAAACTCAGAAGCTGATTGACTAAAAGCATAGCGTTCATAAACAACCCGCACAATCGGCTTAGCCAGTGTCACCATTAAAGCGCTCAAGGGCATCATTGTCAAAGCTGTTAAAATTAACGCTTGACGAATTTTATCTTTTAATTCCGGCAAATCTGCGGGTTGTGTGAGGCGAGAAAATATTGGCAAAAATGGCACGAGAATTACATTAGAAATGATGCCTAAAGGTGTCATTACCAACAAGCCCGCATACCCCATCGCAGATGCAGCTTGAGGGATGTAGGATGCGAAAAATAGGTCAGTGTAGACGTTGATTTGCAGCATTCCTGATGACAAAGTAGCAGGTACCATCACCTTAATTACTTCTTGAACTCCAGGCCGTTTAAAATTAAACCGCAACCGCAATTTTCCTAAGCCCGCGTGCCACTGTGCCCCTAGTTGCACCAACCACTGCAAAATTGCTCCCGCTAAAGTTCCCCAAGCTAAAACTAAGCCGCCAATTAGTGCGTATTGCGGCTGAGTGATTTTGTCTCCGAGTTGCAGTGCGAGAATACCCAAACCGCCCACAAGTGCAACGCTGGAAAATAAAGGGCTAATTGATGGCAACCAGTACATATCGGCGGCGTTGAGAGTGCCAAAACCAATGCCGATTAAGCCCGAAAGTAATGCCATTGGTGCCATAATCCGAAATTGTTGAATGGCGATGGCTTTGATTTCTAAACCTTCTGGTGTTCTACTTAATCCCGGTGCTACTAAATCGATCATCGAATCGGCAAAAATAACTAAACCGACTGTTACTAGCAGTAGCAAACCACCGACTAAAGTGGTGATAGTTTCGACTAAGGGTGCTGCTTCTTTTTTATCATCCAGGCGGGCTAAAACACTGACGATGGCGCTGTGAAACGGCCCGTTTATCCCTCCGAGTAAAATAAATAAGAAACCGGGGATGACATAGGCGTAGTTGTAAGCATCGACGGCGACACCGACTCCAAAGGCTGCGGCGATCGCAATTTGGCGCACTAAGCCGAAGACTTTGCTAATCAAAGTGGCGACTGCGACGATGCCGGCAATTCCAGCTAGGGAACGAGAGGGCTTCTGTAATTGGGACACAAATGGTTAAAAACGCTAACGTTGAAAGGTTTAACTGAGTTTGATCGCAAATCTGGACTATCGTAACATGAATTCAGAAATTTTCTATTCTGAATAAAACTAAGGCTCAAAAAATCCGGTTTCTCCGAACACTTCGACTACGCTCAGTGACCGGGTGCATCCAGTGGTATATTGATGACTGGTGATAAATAACTAATTAGTGATAAATGATGAATAATTTTATTTACAAATATCCGGCTCTTTTGCCCGGTATTTTAGTTAAGCGATACAAGAGATTTTTCGCTGATATCGAACTAGCTTCAGGAGAAATTATCACGGCACATTGTCCGAATACTGGCCCCATGACTGATGTTTATCTTCCTGGTAATCCAGTGCTAGTATCTCCCAGCGACAATCCTAAGCGCAAGTTGGCTTATACCTGGGAATTAATTCAAGTGTGCGATACTGTGCCAACTTGGGTGGGAGTGAATACGGGATTGCCAAATCGAGTGATTAAGTTAGCTTTGGAATCGCGCTTGTTTCCTGAGTTGGGCAATTATAGTGAGTTCAAACCGGAAGTTGTTTATGGTAAAGACAAAAAAAGTCGAGTTGATTTTTGGCTAACTGGTGATACTAAACCGATTTTTCTGGAAGTTAAAAATACTACTTGGGCGAAAGAGCAATTAGCTCTATTTCCTGATACCGTTACTGAGAGGGGACAGAAACATTTGAGGGAATTGATTGAAGTGGTGCGGCAGGGTTCGAGGGCTGTAATGCTGTATTTTATTAATCGTGGAGATTGTACGAGTTTTGCGCCTGGGGATAGTGCCGATCGCACTTACGGACAATTGTTCAGACAAGCTATAGATGTAGGTGTGGAGATTTTGCCTTGTCGGTTTGATGTGACACCGGAAGGTGTTCGGTATTTGGGGTTAGCAAAACTGGATATAGGGGAATAGCGAATTGGGAATTGGGAATTGGAAATCTTACAGCACTTTTCGGCTATGTGAGGTACATAGTAGAAGTAGGGACACGGCACTGCCCATTGGTGTCAACTTAAGGTAAAACTCATAGTCCGGCAAGGGTTGAAACCCCTGCCTCAAAGCTAAAGTCCTCTCTCTCTTGACTGAAGAGAAGATGGCGGGCCCACAGCTTAAGTTGACACTAATGGGCACTGCCGTCTCCTAATTTCGACTAATGATTAGCGATGCCCAATTCCCAATTCCCAATTCGCTATTCCCAATTCCCAATTCCTAATATTCTAACGACTTTCCCGTGAAAGATTAATTAAATCTTTAGTCCTCTGTTCAGTCATCCGAATTAAAGAAAATTGGCTGTCACCATTAGACAAAGAACTTTCAAACTTGCTGTTAGCATCGCGAAAAACAATCCACGCTCTTTGTGCTATCTTGAGTTGAGATTGACGGGATGCACGAAGAGTACCCATCGTATTTTGATATACTTGATTTAATTTGCGATCGACTGTTTGATAATTGCTACCATCCGGCTGTGGCATCTGGTTTTGTTCATAACTGTTCAATTCCGAGATCCGCTTTTTAGTCATATCTTGCAGACAATTATTGAAAATCAAAGGTGCCATTGTGCCACCTTCAACTTCACTTCTAGCAAATTTGCAATCGGCATCGCGAAAGGAAATCCATGCTCTTTGTGCTATAATTAGTTGTTGACGACGATTAGCTGAAAGTTGATCTCGAACTTGATTATAAACTTGGTTAAGTTCTTTGTCCGCCCGTTGATAGTCTACTCCCGAACAAATGTTTAACTCGGTTTGAGTTTGGGGATTTTTGCAGTTAGGCTGTTGGGCAATATCGGTTGTGGTAAAATTGTGATGATTCGTGGCGATCGCATTTGCACTCAAACCAATAAATGTTGCTAAACTGAGGCTGGTTCCCAATAAAAATTTTGACAGGTTCATATAAAATCCTCTAATTTCAGAGATAAGCGACACTACACAGCCATCCAGACTCAAACCGGATATTTTTCTATTTCTTTAACTTGTTAGTCAGGTATCCTATAATTTAAGAAAGAATCCCCGCGCGTTCACGCCGGGGAGTGTCAAATCGCTAAATCAGATATTATGACCAATCATTTAGAAACAATTATTGCACGTTATGAAGGGACAATTGATATACTGAAACAGGCGAGAGATTCTAATTGTCTTGACATTGAACAGATTATACGAGCTTTAAATGCACGGGATGCAGTCCAGATAGCTATAAAAGAGCAGAAATTTATTCCTACTAGCAAGCTGAATAAAGTTATCCAACTAGATACAGTTATCCGGGAAGAATTGAAATTGATTGTCAAAGCTAATAATAGCAAAATAACAGAACAATTGGCTCAGGCGCGAGAAACAGTAAATCCTCCAGCCGAAGCTTGGTGGTGGAGATTAGAAAGCATTGCACCTCCTCACCCTTGGGATGCTTGGGATTGGTTGTGGAAAGTTCTGACAGTTGCTGCTTGGACTGGAAATCTCAGTTTACTACTCAATATTGCAACTCGCTTTCTCGGCGGCGGAGTGGGATTGGCAGGAGTAGCTGCTGTTATTTTACCTAGTATCTTAACGTTACTACAGGCTAGTAGCGAATTCACGAAAACCGGTCAAGAAGGTTTTGAGAAATTACTGGAAAAGCTAAATATTCCTAAACAATGCCGCGAAGAGGCTAAGTTTGGTTCGACGCTGGTAATGTCGGGATTGTTAGCAACTTTTTGGTGGTCTTTACCTTTAATTTCTGACTCTTATAATCGCAATGGGATTAGGAATCACGAGAACAGGAATTTGGGAGAGGCAGAACAGGATTACTTAAGAGCAATTTCTCTGAATCCCGATAATGTAGAAGCTCATTATAATTTGGCTACTCTCTATGAGAGTTGGCAAGATTTAAAAAAAGCGAAAAAAGAATATCAAATTGCTGTTGCAGGTAATTTACCAATTGCTTATAATAACTTAGGTCGTTTGTACATACAGGAGAAAAAATATTCCCAAGCAGCTTTTCTTCTGGCTAATGGTCTTAAGTTAGCCCAGAAGCAAAATGCCTACTCGGAAATTAGGTATAGCTTGTTTAAAAATTTAGGTTGGGTTAGACTGGAGCAAGGTAGGTATGAAGAAGCACAACAAACCCTACAAGCTGCGATCGGCATTGCCCAAAACCCAAATGCAACAAAATATATTTATAATCCAGGTGCAGCCCATTGTCTGTTAGCACAGGTACTAGAAAAACAAAGGCAAGCCTCTGCGTTGGAACAGTGGCAGAAATGCTGTCAACTAGGTTCTCGACTTAATCCCGATGAAGATAACTGGTTGCATCTATCCCATCAAAAATTAGCTAAGTTAGGAAAAAAATGCGAAAACTCCAACAATTGAGCTGGCTGGTAGGAACATCTTTAAGTCTGTTTTTGATTAGTTTAGCAAGACCTGGAATTAGTCAGGAAGATAGCTTAAATTTTATTTCTGAAATTAAAGGCAATATAGAAATTAAGCGAGAGGGGAGAAAAAACTACCAAAAAGCCTATGTGGGTGAGTTTGTTAATCCTTTAGATAAATTGCGATTGCGAAAGGGTGCATCGGTAAAAGTAGTTTGCAATAACTTAGCTGTTTGGAATTCTAAATCTCAAGGAGAATTTCTTGTTTCTCAGGGCTGCTCATCTATAAGAAAACCTTCCATGCGACCAGATAGCGAAACACGTTCATCAGGTGGTAGTCGGTGAAGGCATTTACAGTTTGCGGTTTACTTTATTTATAAAGTATCTGTCAACATCGGGCGATGTTTCGTACAATGGCAATACAATATGTAGCATCTAATCAAAAAAGGCGATCGCACTATGGGAATGACTCTCACCGAAAAAATCTTAGCCAAAGCATCAGGGCGCACCAAAGTTGAGCCTGGAGAAAACATTTGGGTAGAAACAGATGTGTTGATGACCCACGATGTCTGTGGCCCCGGCACCATTGGCGTATTCAAAAAGGAATTCGGCGACGATGCTAAAGTCTGGAATCCAGACAAAATCGTCCTAATTCCCGACCACTATATTTTCACCAACGATGAACGCGCTAACCGCAACGTCGATATTCTGCGCGATTTTGCACAGGAACAAGGGATAAAATACTTTTACGACATCACGGATCGATCGAACTTTAAAGCAAATCCCGACTACAAAGGCGTTTGTCACATCGCCCTAGCCCAAGAAGGCCACACACGGCCAGGCGAAGTGTTATTCGGTACAGATTCCCACACCTGTAATGCCGGCGCTTTCGGACAATTTGCCACCGGAATTGGCAACACAGACGCAGCTTTCATCTTGGGAACCGGCAAACTGTTAATCAAAGTTCCGGCCACCATGCGGTTTATCTTCAACGGTGAATTGCCAGATTATCTGTTAGCAAAAGACCTGATTTTGCAAATTATTGGTGATATTGGCGTGGCCGGTGCAAACTACCGGGCGATGGAATTTGCCGGCGATACAGTTGACCGTTTGACAATGGAAGAACGGATGACACTGTGCAATATGGTGATTGAAGCTGGTGGCAAAAACGGCACTGTAGCTGCGGACAAAACTACCTTTGATTATGTGACTTCTCGGACTGATGTGCCGTTTGAGGCATTTTACACCGATGAGGATGCGAAATTTTATAGCGATCGCACCTACGATGTCAGCCAACTAGAACCAGTCGTCGCCAAACCGCACTCTCCCGACAATCGAGACTTAGCACGGAATTGTCGCGATGTCAAGATCGATCGCGTTTACATCGGTTCCTGCACCGGCGGCAAAACCTCCGACTTTCTGAATGCAGCGCGAATTATCAAAGGAAATAAAGTCAAAGTTCCGACTTATTTAGTACCGGCAACTCAGAAAGTTTACGAAGATATGTTTAGCACAAAATACGACGGTCAAACCCTGTCGGAAATCTTCTTAGCCGCCGGTTGTATCGAACCCGCCGCACCTTCTTGCGCCGCTTGTTTGGGCGGGCCAAAAGATACTTTTGGGCGGATGAATCAACCCGAAATTTGTGTGTCTACAACTAACCGGAATTTCCCCGGCCGGATGGGTAATAAGGAAGCCCAAGTTTATCTCGCTTCGCCTTATACAGCCGCAGCCTCTGCGTTGACTGGATATGTCACGGATCCGCGCGAATTCTTGTGTTAGAAATTTAAACAGTCCTGGAGACACCCCAAAACAGGCAAGATGCCTGTTCCACTTGCCTGATTTCAGCAACAGGCAAGATGCCTGTTCCACAACAAACTTATGCTTTGTGGAACGGGCATCTTGCCCGTTCATAAAAGGCTTGTTCAGCCTGATTCAGCAACAGGCAAGATGCCTGTTCCACAACAAACTTATGCTTTGTGGAACAGGCATCTTGCCTGTTGCTGAAAAGGCTTTGTTCAGCCAGTTTATGAGTCCCATGCGTGTTTCTAGCCGCGTTTAGCATCGGAAGGAGGGTTTGTGAAGCGTAACCAAGTTGCTAAAGCTGCGACTGCACAGGTTGAAGCTAAGCTAAAAGTCAAGAAAGTTTCTAAAGCTGACATAGGGCTGCTCCAATTTTTTGAATTAATTAATAAAGCAAGTGTTGCTATTCATCTTTTATATCAAGCCCGATCGAGCTTTTCAAGCGATCGCGCACAAAATTCTCACTCCTTAACATTCTGTAATATTCCGATAAATAGCTTTACATTACTCCCAGTTATCGATTAATTCTATCAATTGTTGGGGACGTTCAATCAAAAAATCGGGATAATGCGCCGCCAAAGCTGACTGAGAATTAAAACCCCAATTTACAGCAATTACTTTAATTCCGGTTCTTTTAGCCGCATCTATATCTCTAACTTCATCTCCGACATATACCACTTGTTCAGGATTAAAATTTTCTCGTCTTAGCCAGCGATAAATAATTTTATGTTTACCAAAAGTTGTCGCAGAATCAATAAAATTAAAAACGCCTTCTAAACCGTTATTTTTCATTGAAATCAGGACATTTTCTCTAGAATTAGATGTGATAATTCCCAGTGTAAAACCTTGGCTTTTCAATTCTAATAAAACTTCTTTAATTCCCGGAAACAATTGGATATTCGGAATTTCATTCCGTAACTCTGCTTTTAACTTTCTAATTAGTAGGGGTAGTTTGAAAATAGAAATACCGGAATATCTGAGGATTTGCCAAGGAGTTAAATTGCTCAATTGAGCGAGTTCCTCTTTGGTGGCAGACTTAAAGCCAAATTCTGCTGACAAACGGTTGGTAATACTCAGAAGAATATCGATGGTATCTGCTAAAGTACCGTCAAAATCAAAAATAATTACTTTGAGCATTTAAACTATGTTGTGGGCATAGGGCATCGGGCATAGGGCATAGGGCATGGGGCATTGGGCATAGGGCATGGGGCATCGGGCATGGGGCATAGGGCATGGGGCATCGAGCATCAGGCATTGGTATTGTATAGCAAGCAGTCGTCAATTGGTTGACTGAGCGTAGTCGAAGTGCCAATTCCCAATTCCAATTCCCAATTCCCAATTCCCAATTCCCCATTCCCCATTCCCAATTCCCCATTCCCAATTCCCAATTCCCAATTCCCCATTCCCCATTCCCAATTCCCAATTCCCAATTCCCAATTCCCAATTCCCAACTAACTATCAATTTGATTTGCCTTCGCATTCCGCCGCAGCATTTCTGGTTTAATTCGTCGCAATGCTGATGCTGTAAATCTGCGGTTCCACTCTTCATCAGAAATTTCTGCTAATTCAGTAAGTGTCGGCGCTATATTTTCAGGATAAGGCTCAAACTCCACAATATCTGTTGGTTTAGCAAATCTCTGATTCCAAGGACAAACATCTTGACAAATATCGCAACCTGCTACCCAACCTTGTAAATTAGATGCAATTTCGTCTGGTAATGTTTCGGATCGATTCTCGATCGTATGATACGCTATACATCGATCGGCATTAACGACAAAAGGCTCAGTAATTGCCCCAGTCGGACACGCCTCAATACAGCGAGTGCAAGTACCGCAATGTTGAGTATGCCCAGAATCTGGTACTAACTCCAAATTCGTCAAAACTTCACCCAAAAACACCCAAGAACCGTATTCCCGCGAAATTACATTACCATTTTTGGCAATCCAACCAATCCCCGCCCGTTGCGCCCAAACTTTATCCTGAATTGGCCCTGTATCAGCATAATACCGTGCTTCAATGCCTTCACCTTGCGATCGCAACCAATCTGCCAAAACCTTCAGTTTTTTGTGCAGGATTTTATGATAGTCCCGTCCCCAGCCATAGCGAGAGATTTTGGCATATTCGGCGCGATCGGGGCGTTGGTGAGGCGTATAGTAGTTGATGGCGACACATATTAACGACTTCACCTCTGGCATGGAAGCGCGAATATCCTGTCGTTTTGGGTTAGCCATCCATCCCATATCCCCTTGATAGCCTTTATCCAACCATGCCTGCAACCTTTGTGACTCCTCATCAGCGCCCTCATCTACCAAGGCTATCCCCACCTTGTGAAATCCCAACTGTAAGCATTTTTGCTTAATTCGATCGCTATTTATTGATGTTTTCATAAAGTAAAGTAAAATAGCACAATTTGTGCAATTAGTCTAGTAATATGGAACTAATTTAGCCCCAAAAATCATAATACTTTCAAAATCTTTATATTTAAAACTTTGATTTCTAATTTGTCAAAAATGTTACATAATTTTAAGCAAGGGAGATTAAGGTTCGCTAACTCAATTACCTCACTAAAAGCGCGAATCTCGCAACATACATATGGCAGTTAGTATTCAATCAGCTCAATCTATTTTCTCCAGCACCGAGATTGCTAGCGTTGTTCCGTCTACTACGGATGCGTTCTACAAACTCAGCGTTGAAGACCAACTAGCCTTACTCTGGTATGCCTACACTGAAATGGGCATTACCATTACCGCCGCAGCCCCAGGAGTGGCCAGCATGGCGCTTGTCGAAGGCATCCTGGGCGAAATCAAGCAAATGTCGGCGGAGGCTCAAAGCAAAACCATGTTTGACCTTGCTAGCAACGCTGACACCACCATCGGCCGCATCTACACATCCTTGCGCGTCAACACCAAACTTGGTTTTTGGTACGAGTTGGGACAGTTGATGAAGCAAGGCCTTGTTGCTCCGATTCCTTCTGGCTATCAAATGTCTCCCGAAGCCACCACAGTTCTCGAAACTCTCAAAAGACTTGATCCAGGTCAGCAAATTACCGTACTTCGTAACACGGTAGTTCACATGGGCTATGATCCTGATTTCAGCCAAGAGTACGGCAAACGCTCAGCTCCGAAAAGCACTCCCACGGCAGTTGAGGGGCGGGTGAAAACTCAGATTGAAGGTATTAGCGAGCAAACTGTGCTCAGCTACATTGACAACATGAATGCCTTCGACTTTACTCCTGCTGTCGCTTTATTTGCCGAAGAAGGTGCTCTGCAACCGCCATTCCAAAAGCCGATTGTGGGCCGCGAAGCTATCCTCAACTATATGCGGGAAGAGTGCATCGGACTCAAAATGATGCCACAACAAGGCGTATCCGAACCCGCAGAAGATGGATACCGCCAAGTGAAAGTGACAGGTAAAGTCGAAACTCCGTGGTTTGGCTCGAATGTGGGTATGAACATTGCGTGGCGCTTTATGCTTGATCCCCAAGGTCAAATTTTCTTTGTGGCGATCGACTTGTTGGCATCTCCCAAAGAATTGCTAAACTTGATGCGGAAGTAGAATTCTCCAGTAATATCAATTCCGGTTCCAACGTCAATCGCTCTTATATCGATTAAATCCCCGACTTCTTCAAGAAGTCGGGGATTTAGTTATTGTGTTTTTTAGGTGGGCTTACTTAAGTGAGTTGTGAGTTGTTGTTTGTTACTTATTTGTTGCTTAGTAGTTATGAGTTGTTGATTGTTACTAATAACCAATAACCAATAACCAATAACCAATAACGAGTAACCAACATTGACTAATTAAGATTTTTCTGGCAAACTAGCTTCCAACTTCAGACAGTTACGGCCATCTACTTGCAAACTGTAGTCCACTCGGTCCATAAGTCTACTCATAATCAGCCAGCCGTAGCCACTTTCCTGTTTAGCTTCAGGACGCGGGGGGTTATAAGTATTCATTTCATAACCTTTACCGTAATCCCAAATTTCTAAACCAATGTCCCGATTTTTTAAGTTTAAGCGAATTAAGACTGGCAACTCAGGTTGGTCTTTGTGAGCATGGCGGATGACGTTGGAATAGGCTTCTGCTAACACCAAGCGCAAACGATTTGATTGGCGTGGCCAATCGACGTGCTCACCTAGCTCAACTTCCAAACTGCTCAGCAGCCAGTTTTCAACAATTGTTAAAAACCGCAAGTCGCTTGGTACGTGAAGCTCAGTATTCATAGAAAAATCCTGTAAGTATTAGAAATCCTGTGTCTTCTGACCAGGGATGAAATAGGATAATCTGTGGCCTATCAACTGAGGGCTTCAGTTTTTGAGACCTGAATTTCCCCGACGAGAAGTCGGGGTCGTTGACAGATTCAGAGAACTTCCAAAGAGAGTATAGTTTGGTCATCTTCTTGAACGGGATTATCGGCTCGAATGTGAACCAATAAGTTGTCCAAGTTGAACGAACCAGGCTCCTCAATCAAAAGTTCCCAAAGTCCCTCTTGTTGTAACATGGAACGAGTTTGCTCTTCCCCAGCCACAGCTTTACTCATCACAGTAGCTTCAGTAATCCCATCACTCGTCAGCAGAAATACATCTCCTGACTTGAGGTCGATCGCACCCGATTTGCCCTTCCAAACTGGTAGTATCCCTAAAGGAATGCCACGAGCTTTCAGGAAATTGGGTTCCACTGGTGTTGAACCACTAGCGGCTTGAGCTTTCACCTCTGAGTGAGACCACACGATCGGATAAATGTGACCAGCATTAGCAAAAGCCATGTGTCCAGTTGAAGGTGTGTAACGAGCCACAACCATTGTAATAAAATGATTGTTGCCAATTAGGTCATCTGCCATACTACTATTCATGTTCGTCATGACTTGGCTTGGTTCGGGAGAAATTTCTTGGGAAAGTTCCCGTCGCATCACCGAAATCGCACTAGCCATAAATAGAGCAGCCGGAACACCCTTACCGGAAACATCCCCCACCGCTATCCAAATATCCCCTTGCGAGTGGACGTAGACTTCAAAAAAGTCGCCTCCAACTTCGCGGGCGGGATAACAACAAGCTTGCACTCTGACAGTCTCAAAATCTGGCCAATTTTGACGCAACAAGTTTGTTTGAATTTGGCGGGCCACTTCCAACTCGTTTTGCATCTGCTGGGCTAAATCCAGAGTCCGCTGATAGAGTTTGGCTTGAGAGAGAGCGAGGGCTGCTTGAGCTCCGACACCTTCTATTAACTCTATATCTTCTGGCGACCAAGTATTGCTGTTGTCAAGTTGGCAAAGCGCAAGTACCGCCAGAATGTCTTGCTGGTAAGTCAGTGGTACTGCAATCTCCACGGAGTTACCGGCTGACTGAGTGCCACTTTGCTGTTGAGTTTCGCGGCTGGCTACGGCTTGAACTAGCAAGTCTTCATTAAAAGAAAAGCTGCTAGGTTCTGCTGTTTGGGCTTGGTACGGAAAAGTGCTCGGCAATAAGCGATCGCCCTCTACCGGCCGTAGCATACAATGGCTAGCCTCAAAAGTTTTACCTACGGTCTGGACAATAGTTTGTACCATACTAGAGTAATCTAGAGACCCGCGAATCACGCCCATCACCTCATTGAACAGAGATTCTTTGCGTAAAGCACGACGCAGTTCGACACTGCGCTGCTTATAGTATTTGTAAGTTTCCGAGGCTTGATTGATAACTAATTTCAGTTCTTCAGGATTCCACGGTTTGGTGATGTACTTGAAAACTTGACCGGAGTTAATTGCCTCCACCAAATCTTCAACATCTGTGTATCCTGTCAGCAGAATCCGAATCGTATCAGGAAAGCGCTCGACAGTTTTCCCCAAAAACTCGGTACCATTCATTTCTGGCATCCGCTGGTCAGATATAATCACCGCCATCTCGCCCTGTTCGTCTAAAACTTCCAGGGCGCTGAGGGCGCTATCTGCTTTGTAAACTTGAAAGTCGCGTCGAAACGTCCGGTACAGCAAATCCAAGTTGTCGGGTTCGTCATCGACTACCATTAGTTTCAGCTTGCTTCCATCTCCCCGACTCATGCTATTCCCTACTCCTAGGCGAATTAATCAGGTCTTAAACTCCGATTTGCTTTGTAGTAGCTCAAATAAACCGGAACTCCGATCAACTTCAAATAAATGCTACCCAGCCGAATCAAATTAATTTTTCTGCCAGTCTGAGCTTAGCAGAACGAGCGCGGGGATTTCTACTTACTTCTTCGGATTGTGGAATTATCGGCTTTTTTGTCAGTACCTGCAAACAGTCCGTCCCTCGGAGTTGATGCTTGACTGGTCTATCTTCCAGGCTGTGAAAAGTAATAATTCCCAGCCTCCCACCGGGTTTCAACCACTTTGGTGCTTGGTTAAGAAAAGTTTCGAGAGATGCAAGTTCCGAGTTGACGGCTATCCTTAAAGCTTGGAAAGTGCGGGTGGCCGGATGGATTCTACCGTTGCGCTGCTTGGGTGGGAAGGTTGAGGCGATCGCGCCTGCCAATTCTGTTGTACTTTCAAAGGGACGCTGGGCGACAATCCGCCTGGCGATGCGGCGAGACAGTCGTTCCTCGCCGTATTTGTAGATAATATCTGCTAGTTTAACTTCGTCCCAGTGATTGATAATCTCTTCTGCGGTCAAAGATTGCTGCTGGTTCATACGCATATCTAATTTAGCTGGGTGGCGAAAACTAAAGCCACGCTCTGGTTTATCGAACTGAGCCGAGCTTACGCCTAGGTCTGCTATGATACCATCAAATGTGGCATCTTGGGACTGATATTCCGCAAAATTGCCGTGCCAAAATTCGACAGAAGCGTTGGCAAATCGGGTTTGGCAAAAACGGATAGCTTCTTGGTCGCGATCGATCGCCACCACTGTAACATCAGCCGCCGCCGCTAAAATCAAACCAGTGTGTCCGCCGCCTCCTAATGTCGCATCCAAATAGCGGCCGCCTGGGCGCACAAGCAAACCCGCAATTAATTCTTGACCCAAAACTGGAACGTGATAGCTGTCAATACTGACATCTAATGCAGGACAGGGCTGTTTCATTCTCAGAAAAATCCGAATTTTGTAGGGGTCGTTCCCCCGTGCCGACCCGACCAATAGACGATTGGTGGCCATTTGAATTTCTGGGGCAACCACGGGGGGATTGCCCCTACAAGAGAATGAAACCGCCCTGCGATGCAGGGATGTCCTTCTCAGAAAGCTCGATATCCTTCTTGACACTCCTCGGCAAGGCACGAGGATTTTTAAGACATTTCGGTCTTAATATCCCTATGAATAGGGTTCCCAGGCTGACCACGTTTGCAGCGTAGCTGCGTAGTCATATCTCCTCTATGAATATTTTAGGCGTAGACTTTCCCCCAGTCCAGGGGTAGGTTTTTAAATCTTGTCTGATCTGCTGATTCTACCATATTCATTTGTTGAGATGGATGTGTTATATTACTTAACAATGCCAAAAGCCGTGCTACAAGGACGGGGTTTTTAACCCAATTTTCTGATAATTTATAAAGGCGAAACAAAAATCAACAAAAAGCAGTAGGTAATGCGCGATCGGAACTGGTCAGCGGGAAATTTAAGTAGTTAGATGTCAGATGTCAGGAAAAATCGCCTAGTCCGAAAATGTCAAACTAATTACCAATTACCAATTACCAATTACCAATTACCAATTACCAATTACCAATCCCTAATTACCAATTATGTCAAGAATTGAGACTAGAACGGAACCGATGGTGCTCAACATGGGGCCGCACCACCCATCCATGCACGGCGTACTCCGGCTAATCGTCACCCTGGACGGCGAAGATGTGGTGGACTGCGAGCCTGTTTTGGGCTATCTGCACCGTGGGATGGAGAAAATCGCTGAAAATCGCACGAATGTGATGTACGTCCCCTACGTTAGCCGCTGGGACTACGCTGCGGGGATGTTTAACGAAGCGGTGACAGTCAATGCACCGGAAAAGTTGGCGAATATTGCTGTCCCCAAACGGGCTAGTTATATTCGGGTAATTATGCTGGAATTGAACCGGATTGCCAACCACTTGATGTGGGTAGGGCCGTTTTTGGCGGACGTGGGAGCACAGACTCCTTTTTTCTATACTATGCGCGATCGGGAACCAATTCTCGATTTGTGGGAAGCCGCGACAGGTTATCGCATGGTGAATAATAACTATTTCCGCATTGGCGGAGTTGCCGCCGATTTACCCTACGGTTGGGTAGATAAGTGCGAAGATTTTTGTGATTACTTCCTGCCGAAAATTGACGAATACGAACGTTTAATTACCAACAATCCTATCTTCCGCCGCCGGATTGAAGGGCTGGGTACTATTTCTCGTGCAGAAGCAATTAACTGGGGACTATCGGGCCCGATGTTGCGGGGTTCCGGCGTCAATTGGGACTTGCGGAAAGTTGACCATTACGAATGTTATGACGACTTCGACTGGGATGTTTGTACAGAAGCTGCTGGCGATTGTTTGGCCCGGTATTTGGTGCGAATTCGGGAGATGCGCGAGTCAGTGAAGATTCTCTATCAAGCCTTGAAAGGACTCCCCGGCGGCCCTTACGAGAATTTGGAAGCGAAGCGCTTAGAAAGCGGGCCAAAATCTGAATGGAATAGTTTTGACTATCAGTTTATTGGCAAAAAAGTTGCACCGACTTTTAAAATTCCGAAGGGCGAACATTATGTCCGCGTTGAAAGCGGCAAGGGTGAGTTGGGAATTTATATTATCGGCGATGATAGTACATTTCCTTGGCGCTGGAAGATTCGGGCTGCGGATTTTAATAATTTGCAGATTTTGCCTCACATTGTGCGCGGTGTAAAGATTGCGGATTTGGTAGCAATCTTGGGTAGTATCGACATTATTATGGGTTCGGTTGATAGGTAGATCCGCTGTTAGCAGTAAAGGCTTTAGTTCTTAAAAAATTAGGACTAAAGCCCTTACTATTAATAATGATATAATAAAATTTAAAGAACAAAGAGGTTGCAGAATGAATGTCAGCAAGCAAGAGTTCTACGTTATTATTGAACGAGATGAAGATGGCTATTATGTGGGGGAAGTCCCACAGCTAAAAGCCTGTTACAGCCAAGGAAAAACTATTGATGAGTTGATTGCCAATATCAAAGAAGTTATTGCACTTTGTTTAGAAGAGGGTGATCGTTTACCCCCTTCCCGGTAGAAGATAATTTACTTCTTCTTTTCTCTTCCTTCGTGTCCTTCGCGTCTTCGCGGTTCAATAATTCCATATTCTTCCAGTGGAAAGGGAGTATACTATTAAGGCTCTGCCTAATTTCTGTATAGCAACAATCTCAAATTGGTGAACATCAATATTTCTCTCTTCTTTCTTCCTCTGTGTCCTCTGCGCCCTCTGCGGTTAAAAAAATCTTTATTTCATCTTTGATTCCATAAATTATGACATTCCAGCAATCAAATATTAATGACAGTAACCCAGAACTCTGCGCTTTAATCTGCGAAAGAATTGCCGCCAGTCCACAGCAGCGAATTACCTTTGCTGAATATATGGATTTGGCATTATATCATCCGCAGCACGGTTACTACAATAGCGATCGCGCGCCGATCGGCAAACAAGGCGATTTTATCACGTCGTCTCACTGGGGTGCTGATTTTGCGGAGGTTTTGGCAGAGCAGTTTGTGGAAATGTGGGAAATTCTAGGCAAACCTCAAAACTTTGCGATCGTCGAAATGGGCGCTGGGCGGGGAACTTTCGCCGAAAATGTGCTGCAATACCTGCAACAGCAACATCCCGACCTATTTAAAACTTTAACATACATAATTATTGAAATTTCGCCAATACTTCAAGCAGAACAACGGCAAATCTTAGGTGACTTCAAGTGTGTTAAATGGTGTAATTGGGATGAGATAGTTGATAACTCAATTGTCGGTTGTTGCTTTTCTAATGAATTAGTCGATGCTTTCCCCGTGCATCAATTCATTCTGGAACAAGAGGAACTTAGGGAAATATATATTACCACAGAAACACCAATAAATCAACAACCAGAAATAAATTTTGTTGAGGTAGTTGGTGAAGTTTCTACACCTAAAATTCCTGAATATTTTGAGTTATTGGGAGTCGATTTATCGGCGAGTGCTTATGGGGATGGATATCGCAGCGAGGTGAATTTGGCGGCTTTGGACTGGATGAGTACAGTTGCTCGAAAGTTGCAGCGCGGATATTTGCTAACAATTGATTACGGCCATCCAGCCCACCGCTATTACAATCCGAGGCGCAGGGAGGGAACGCTACAGTGTTATTACCGCCATCGATATCACAATAATCCTTATATTAATGTGGGACGGCAGGATTTGACGGCTCATGTTAATTTTACGGCGTTGGAAAATCAGGGTAGATTGTGCGGTTTGGATGTGGTAGGGTTTACTCAGCAGGCTTTGTTTTTGATGGCGTTGGGTTTGGGCGATCGCATTGCTGCTCTATCAACCAATGTATTAGATGTGGCAACGTTGTTGCGGCGTAGGGAGGCGTTGCATAGAGCGATCGATCCGATGGGTTTGGGGGGTTTTGGAGTTTTGGTGCAGTCTAAGGGGTTGAGGGATGGGGAGAAGGGGAGCATATTGAAGGGTTTGATGGTGCCTGATTGATTATCCCCGATTGATGATTAACTAATTAAGCTGTTTTTTCACCGCACGAGCAATTAAAGGTGCTTTCTTTTCTAATCCTTCTAAATTAAGTTCATTCTCTAAATACATTCGATACCACTCCTGACGTTGTTCTATTACCCATTCACTATTCTGAAGCTGTAACTGTTTGATGGTAAATTGCGCTCGATCGCGATCGCCACAAGGAACCGCATCAGTCAAAACCAACTGACAAGAAGGTAGGATAATCTCAAACCAATTATCTTCTACTTCAAACGGATCGAGAATTTGTCGATCGTAAGTTCCTTTGCAGCTATTTAGCCGTTGCAAAGCATAGCGATAGTTTTTCCATTCATAAATCAAATGCTGATTTGTGTCTTTACTTTTACTCAAATAATGATCGACAGTACCCGTCCCACTCGGTATGTGCATCACCGAATAGCCACAAAGATTTTGGAAGCCTTGAGCTAATTGAGACTTGAAGGGAGACCAAAAATCCTTTGGTTTTGTATCAGGATTTTTAACTAACCAATTATTGCCTGCTTTTCGCACCTGTTGCTCAAAATCCGCTGGTTCCGGTGGCGGAGTAAATCGCATCATCTTTACTCTACCTCGGTGCTGATAATCCATCGAGGCCAGAAGCGATCGTGTTCTGGTAAAACTCGCAAGAGTTCCTGATGGATTTGCTCTTTAGTTCTCAGGTATTCAGGAAAAGCATCTATGCTTTCTCCTCGCATGAAGGTATACGCAGCATCAATCGCTATTTCTGCTTCGCGGGAACGAGCCTGTTTCAACCCAAAAATATCTGAAGTTAGCCAGCCAACAGCATCGCCATTTTTTGTCCAAGGAACTTGATTAAGAGTTACATCTTTACCTTGTAACTCAAACAAAAATAACTTATCTTGTTGCTCATCAAATTGAGGCTCGATTGAGGCAAGTAGTAAGGGAGAATGAGTCGTAGCTATGAGCTGAAGTTTCATTTCATTTTCTAGGTTTGTCGCTACTTCTAAGATCGCTGGTAAAATTGAGCGTTGCCACTGTGGATGTAAATGAGCTTCAACTTCATCGATTAAAAGAATTATCTGATCCAGAGGTTCTTGTTGCCGCAACTTAGAAGCCATTGTGTGTTCGTACCAAGTCCAGACTAACAAATAAGCTAATCCTAAAATCCGCTTAATGCCGGCTGATGCGTAGATAATCGGCACATTGCCATAGGGGAAATTCAAGGTAGGAATCTCACGCACATCCTCAACAGAAACCCTGATTGGTTCTCCCGGTTCCATCCATTCATCAGCATGGGGAGAAAGTTGTTGAATGACGCGAGATAGTAGTTTGAATTTAGAGCGATCTGGTTGACGTTGCCAGTTTACCCAGTCATGAATTAGACCATTACAGATGAATTTTCCTTCTGAATTAATCAATCCATTCCAAAGACTATCATAATTGAAGTGATAAGCTGCTAAGCGATTACGAGCTGGATCTAAGACTGAAAATCCATCAACACGAACATAAATAATCAATCCTTTTAAACTAGAAGACATTCGTATGTCTACCCATTTTTGCTCGGAAAAGCTGAACAGGCTGCGATGTTTGTCTGAGTTTTTCTGATTGCTCAAAAGAGAAGTGATTTCTGGTGACTCACCCTTTCTCTGCTGTGGCCAAGCCGGACTATCTGCCCATTTTCCAGTTAGTACCCACCAAGCGACATCGAGCAAAAAAGTCTTGCCCAAACCATTGTCGCCAGTAAATAAATTAATGCGATCTGCAAATTCTACATCGAACTGGGGGGCAGTTCCTACTTGTTTTAGATGAAGTTCTTTCAGCATTTTGACCATCCGCTTAATCAGTTATAGAATTAGTTCTAAATTCAGAAATAGTCAGTTAATTTAAAAAAATTCGATTTATCATAATTTACATATTTCAATGTAATTATGAGATTCTTCGCTTCGCTCAGAATGACACATAGGTTTTGCGTAAGTTTTGTCTATTATACTATAAACTACTTATTGATTGTAAAATATTTTCACTCAGTTCTAATTCAGCCCATTTCAATCGTTCTTGAATTGACATCCCTTGCAACTTTTTACTCATTTCATATAAATCAACTTGCGGATAATCCCCCTGAAATAAGGGAATCAAAGCGTCAACAACAGCAGCAATTCCCTGGGGTGGTACTGCATTGCCAATCTGTCGCCGCACTTCAGTCGTAGAACCTTCAAAAACGAAATCATCGGGGAATGTTTGCAATCTGGCTCTTTCACGATTTGTCAAAGAACGCGGTTCTAAATAATGATAACCCCAAGTTCCGCCACCTCCACCAGCAATAATTGTCGATGATGGTTTATCTGGATGAATTCGCCGATAAACGTGACTGATCATACCTTTGACATAATAGGGACTGTCCTTGGGAATATCAGAGAAATTGCCTCCCGGTTTGATTCGATTTAAAATTTCAACGGTGCGGGCTTGAATTCTATGATGTTTGTTGTTGTCGAGAACTGCTTCCACATTTTTGAGTGCTTCGCCCGCAGTTCGATAAGGATAATTGCGATTTTGTCCGTATTCTGGCTGAGGATGCACAAAGTTAAATTCTGTATCCATCCGAATGCCAACTAATAAGACTCTTTGGCGAAATTGGGGAACTCCGTAATCTGCAAAGTTGTAGAGTTTGGGTTTGACTAAGTAACCTGGTGCGATACTTTCAAAGTCGGAAATTATTTGTTTTATGGCTTGATAATTATTGGCACTTAATAAGCCTTTGACGTTTTCTGCGACAAAAGCTTTAGGCTTTTTCTTGTTGACAAAATCTAGGAAGTATGTATATAAATTGCCTCTGGTTCCTTCGAGTCCGGGGCGTTTCCAAATTAGGGAAAAGTCTTGACAAGGGAAGCCTCCTATACATATTTCTGCATCGGGAACTTGGGCAATGTCTATATTTTCTATGCTGTCGTTGACGATCGCACCAGCGATATTTCTGCTAAATGTTTTGCAGGCGTATTGGTTGGAGTCGATCGCCCAAACTACCTCAAATCCGGCTTGGTGGAATGGCAAATCCATGCCACCACAACCTGAAAATAAGGAAATGAGTCGCGGTTTTTTTGTCCAGGCGATCGCACGGAGAGGTTCGATTAACATATTAATTCGCAGTAGGACGATCGCGGGCAAGATGCCCGCACCACAAGAGTGTCATCATACCAAAGCGCGATCGCGCTTTCGACTAATCAATTGAACATCCCAGAAAAGCCAGTCTTGAACAGGCAAGATGCCTGTTCCACAATAAATATGGTCGAGGTTTATTGATATTTCACTCTTCATCGTCTAACTCGATCCCGGCTTGACGCAGTTTTTCGGCCAATCTTTCAGCGCGGAGTTTTTCGCGATCGGCCCGTTGACGTTCTTGTTCAGTTCGTTCCTCCGACCACAACAACAACTCGCCTGCTGCATTCCACCATCTCAACCAACAGCCGGTTCTCCCTTCGTGGGCTCCTTCCCACATTCCTAAAAACAAGTCTAATCCCGGTATCCAATAACGCCCGTTTTCATCCTTTTTTTGCGAGTTGTAAAGCCCTGATTCTAAAGCGTAAACTTCTAAATGAGCTGTTTTCGCTCGGAATATAACATATATGGGGACTTTGATTACTTGCTCATAAAAAAACCACTTTCCCACCCGCGATATAAATTCTACAGAGTATTCTTCTCCATAGGTTTCTGACAGAAATTCCATCACAATTTGAGGAATTATCCCTTCTGTGTGTGGCGTGTAACTGCGGCGGATTTGCGATACATTTTGGGGATTGACGGGTTTCACGTACATCCAATCTGGTGCTTTGCAAATAGTTCGCTGTTCGTCGCTGGTTGAACCTGGGAAACTTATGCCGGCACAAAGGGCAAAGTTGGAAACAATTAAAGCATCCTGGATTAATTCGGGAAATTCTGTTAGCGGCTGGCGTAAAGCTGCGGGAGTTTTTAGTTGCTACAAGCATAGTTTATCTCAGGTTAAATGTTTTAATGGTTAAATTATATCTCTTGGTTTTGGGGATTAATGTTTATGACGAGGCAGAGCCTGGTAATGATTTAAGCCGACAGTCCGCCAGGGGTTGAAACCCCTGGCTAATAGCTGAAGTCCTCTTAAGAGGACTGAGAAGAAGACTTTTAAACTCATCCGACATCTGCCAAAAAGCCTGTCAAGAACAGGCAAGATGCCTGTTCCACAATAATTATTGGAGAGGTCTATTAGTCCTCTTCAGAGGACTTTAGCTTTGAGGCAGGGGTTTCAACCCTTGCCGGACTATGCAGCAGCAATTATCTTCTGCTGTAAGTCCTCTGTCATGGCTAGTAGTTCTGATTGGGCGATCGCACTTTGTTCCCCACTCGCCAACCACTTCAATTGTACCATCTCGTTTTCAGCTTCCGCATCTCCCAAAACTAAGCACGCAACAGCACCACTGCGATCGGCTCTTTTAAACTGTTTCCCAAAAGCACTCCCACTCAAATCTATCTCGACACTAAACCCCACACTCCGCAATTTTTGTGCTAACAATACCGATTGTTGTTCAGCTTTTTCACCCCTGGATACCAGATAAAAATCTAACTTCGGTGCGGGCAAAGGTTGCAACTTTTGTAGCAGGATAATCAACCTTTCTACACCCATTGCCCAACCGACTGCCGCCGTATCTGGCCCGCCCAATTCCTTGACTAAACCATCATATCTGCCACCACCACAAACTGTGGCTTGCGCGCCCAAATCGTCGGATATAATTTCAAAAGCGGTGTAGGTATAGTAATCCAAACCGCGCACTAATCTGGGATTTAACTGATAGCTAATTCCTAAATCTGTGAGCATTTGCTGGACTTGCTCGAAGTGCGATCGCGATTCATCCCCCAAATAGTCCAAAATACTCGGCGCATCCTTGACAATTTCTTGAGTGCGCTGATTTTTACTATCCAAAATCCGCAGCGGATTGCGAGTCAAACGGTCTTGCGAATCTGCATCTAATTCGGATTTGAACGGTGTAAAATAATCGATTAAGGCTTGTCGATAATTTTGTCGGTCTTCCTTATTTCCGACAGAGTTAATATCGAGGCGCAAATTTTTCAAACCGAGAGTTTGGAGGATGTCGCAGGCGATCGCAATTACCTCCACATCGGCACGAGGATTCGCACTCCCTAAGACTTCCACACCAATTTGATTAAACTGCCGCTGTCTGCCTTCTTGGGCGCGTTCGTAGCGAAACATCGGCCCAGTATACCACAGGCGCTGCACGTCACCAGCCGCATACAAACTATTTTGAATAAAAGCTCGAACTACTCCAGCCGTGCCTTCTGGCCGCAACGTACTCGATCGATCGCCCTTATCTTTAAAAGTGTACATTTCTTTGCCCACAACATCGGTTGCTTCGCCGATGCCGCGTTCAAATAAAGATGTTTGTTCAAAAATAGGCGTCCGAATTTCTCGATAAGCCGCTTTTTTCAAAATTGTTCTGGCGATTTCTTCGACATTTTGCCAATATCGAATTTCATCTGGCAAAATGTCCCGCGTTCCCGGTAAAGTTTTAATTGAATTCATTTTGTTAGTCAGTTGTCATTGGTCATTAGTCATTGGTCATTAGTCATTGGTCATTAGTTATTGGTCATTAGTCTTGTCCTTGGTAATTTCAGATTGGTCATTGGTATTTGGTTTTTAGCAACTAACGTCTTAATTAAAAGCTAATAACTTTTGTATTTATTAGTTCTCAATCCTTAACTCTTACCTAATGACTAATGACTGCTGACTAATGACTAATGACTAATAACTAATGATTCCCAAGCCCCATAACGATCGCCATAATAAGCCAAAATGCGATCGACCCGTTCGCGATCGACCAAATCGAACCCTTCAGGATACTGTATCCACAAAGCTCCAACTTGGCTGTCGCTGTAATCAAACTGCTGCGACTGCTGCGGAATTAAACCGGTTTCCACCCCTTCAACTTGACGCAAATGGGCCGCCACTTCGCGATACACCGCCAGTGGCAATCCAGGGCATTGAATTTGATAGCGCAGTTGTTTTTCTTGTGCCGTTTGCATCATTTCTTTGTCTGTCCGCAACATTTCGCCCTACTTTAAGATACTTCTTTATCGATCGGCCCTGGTAGAGGACAGCAGTTGATGTTGTCTAAACATACCTTCCCCCACTGCAAAGCCCAGCGCACCAGTGTAACTCGATTGTCAACCCGTGTCTTATTCAAGATATTACTAATATGGTTGTCAACTGTACGCTTGCTAATCTCCAACTTTTCGGCTATTTTCTCATTGGTCAATCCCGTCGCGACTAATTCTACCACTTGCAATTCTCTATCTGACAGGGTGACAGGGGTTTGAGAAACGCTCCCACTCATAAATTTTTCCTATCTGTGCATATTTACCTATCTACAATTCTAGAGGATGACGGATGAAGCATGAATACAAAATTAAATCTTTTTGTGTTATTTTTCCCCTAGATTGGTCATTGGGATCAGTCGAGCATCACGCCGTCGAAGCACAACGACGAGACACCAACAGATACAGGCACTTACCGGTGTGCGAAGCTGCATACGAGTACAAATTCGATCGCCTCTGGGCTGGTATTCCGCCGAAGCCGCCCAAAAACCCCCAGATGTTTGCCAGCAAAACTACAGTAGCTGTTAGTATCAATCAGTCTGATATTATGGCAATAGCGTGGGCAATTGAAAACCTTTCCTAAAAATCTCAAATCTAAAATTGACATGACTTATCCTCGCGTGCTCTGTTTGGGTGAAATTTTATTTGATTATCTAGCAGATCGATCGGGATTTACGCTAGAACAGGTAGAATCTTGGACACGATATCCCGGTGGTGCGCCAGCTAATGTTGCTTGTGCTTTAGTTAAATTGGGTATTACCGCAGGATTTATTGGTGCTGTGGGTGGGGATGAATTGGGTGATTCTCTAGTGGAAGTCTTGCAAGAATTAGGGGTTGACACCACTGGGGTGCAGCGACATCCGACTGCGCCGACACGCCAAGTTTATGTATTGCGGAATGAAATGGGCGATCGATCTTTTGTCGGTTTTGGCGAATGCAGCACTGCGGAATTTGCCGATACTCATCTCCTCGCTGCCCAAATACCGGAAGTCCTGTTTGAGAATGCTGAATTTCTGGTTTTAGGTACTTTAGAATTAGCTTATCCCGACAGTCGAGAAGCGATCAAAAGAGCGATCGAACTTGCAGAAATTCACAATATTAAAATTATAGCCGACATTAATTGGCGACCCGTATTTTGGCCGAATCCAGACGAAGCAAAACCGCAGATTCAAGCACTATTAAAAAAAGTTGATTTTCTCAAATTATCTGATGAAGAAGCCGAATGGCTGTTTGCAACTACCGACGCTGGGGCTATTACCTACCGCCTCGATTCCCCAGAAGGCGTTTTTGTCACTGCGGGCGATCGAGGTTGCTCCTATTGTATCTCAGAAAATGAAGGAAAAATCCCCGCTTTCCGAGTAGATGTTGAGGATACTACTGGTGCTGGCGATGGGTTTGTCGCTGGTTTGGTTAGCCAATTGTGCAAGGTGGGAATTAAAAGTTTAAGCGATGCAGAAACAACCAAAAAAGTTGTAACTTATGCGAGTGCAGTAGGTGCGATGACGGCAATGAAACCGGGTGCAATTTCTGCTCAACCAACCGCCGCTGAAGTAGAAGCTTTTTTGTACTTGTACAAAAATGTTTAATCCACAAATCCCCGATTTATTTAAGAAATCGGGGATTTAACGGCGATATACACCAACAGAAACGCGATTTATGGCAATCGCCAAGACGGTTAAGGTATAGCAGTCGCCAAGGCGAAGAAGGTCATTGAACCCTTCGACGTAGTTTATCCTGAGCCCTTCGACTTCGCTCAGGATAAACGCAGTCGTTGGGCTCAGGGAACGATCAGATAAATGCCTTAACCACCTTGGCGGTTGCTATACTTCTGGTCACTGAGCGTAGTCGAAGTGTCCGTTTTATGACCAAAGCCCCCTTGGCGACTACTATCTCTAAATTTCTTCAGTGACAGGCTTAATCAAATTATAAGCCAAGACACCGATAATTGCGCCAACGATCGGGAATATAATAAACGCCCACAACTGTTGGATAGCCCATCCTCCTTGAAAAAGTGCAACACCAATACTTCTAGCAGGATTAACCGAAGTATTTGTGACAGGAATTCCCACTAAGTGAATCAAAACTAGCATCAAGCCGATCGGGATTCCGCCCAAACCTGCGGGATAGTTGGGATGGGTAGTACCCATGATTGTAAATAACAGAAAAGCAGTCAATACAATTTCAGTTAATGCTGCCGCCAAAAGTCCGTAACCTGTGGGAGAATGCTCACCAAAACCATTAGAAGCAAATCCTGAAGCCGCCGCATCAAACCCCGTTTTTCCTGATGCGATCATGTATAAAACAAGACCACCTAGAATTCCGCCTAAAATCTGACCTCCTATATAATAAGGAAGCAAAACGGCATCGATAAGTTTGGCAACTACTAAACCAATGCTGACTGCTGGATTGATGTGGCATCCAGAAATGGGGCCGATCGTATAAGCCATGACTAATAGGGACAAGCCAAAGGCGATGGACACTCCTAAAAAGCCGATTTTATCTCCGGCTAACACCGCACTACCGCATCCACCTAGCACCAATACAAAAGTGCCTAGAGCTTCTGCAACACCAATCTTTATTTTGTTGTTCATATTCACAATTATTTGAAGTTTCAGGTATGTGAACTTAGCACCCTAAAAAACACTAAGTCTAACAATGAAAGCTACAGATTTTTGACAGTAGTGCACCAGTATTAACGGAATATTTTATTGATCTGTAACTTTAGTTAATTAGAACTACTGTTCGCGTTTACTTTGAGCGCGTAAAAACTGAATTAACAATTTCGGATACAAGCTATCATTGTATTTAAATAATGTCAACACTGAAATCTTTTTGTATAAAATGTGAGATTAATTAGAGTATTTCTAGGTACTGATTAAGGTAGAAAAACCAAAGCGCTCAATCTCCTTCACTCCGTTTTAGTGCTGCTAGAACTGCTTGCTGGCTTACTGCTTGGTAAATTTTGCTAAAATGCTGTTTGAGTGCGTCAGAGGCTGGGGATGATTTGCTGGCTGTTCCTTTCCCGTCAGTTGCGAGGGGAATTGGGCCTAAAATATCTAAGACTGTTTCGCTGCTTGGTGGCGGTACAATTACTACTAGAGATGATTCTAGTTCCTGGTTGTATTCCCAGAAGCGATCGACTTTAAGTAATTTTGCATCCTCAGTTGGGGAATTTTCCCCTGAATTGAGTTGTGTATTTTCGTTGGTTTCCGTACCTCGTCTTTGGCGGAGTGCTGTCAGGATTTGCTCTTTGGTTCTACCGCGCATTTGAAATAGTACGAAGGGGTCTTCACTGAAGCGATCGCCCAATAAGTAGTATACTGCACTGATGTGTTTGCAAGGATTTTTGGGGTCAGGACAGCTACAGCGCGATCGAATATCTGACAAACTTAACGGAAATAGCGTTTTTCCAGCGGCTGCGAATACATCTTCAATATTGTGCGGCATTTCTCCTGCTAATAGTTTCGCAGAAAAGATGGCTCTTTGTGACATATTTTCAATCACATATTCCCAATCTTCATCGGTTAATGTATCGAGTCCTAAAGAAACTTGATAGGGTTTGGGATCTGTTCCTTGAACTATGGCAATTACTTCTTGGTTGGGAAATTCAATGCTGAGAACTTTGCCCTCGCGCGCGTATTGCCAACCGCGTTCTAAACGCTTTTTGAAGCGATAGGTATTGATTAAGTCTAGCCATTGTTGTGTCCACCATTCTCTGTCAATCATAAGCCGAAGGAAGAAGGAAGAAGGAAGAAGGAAGAAGGAAGAAGGAAGAAGGAAGAAAGCTTGATTGATCTAGGAGAGTCAGAAACCGGGTTTTTACGAATAACTGGACTATCACCTTTAATCCTGGTAAAAAACCCGGTTTCTTTGGTCAAAGTGCGTAGTTATTCTTCTTCGGTTTCTATGATAGCATTGCGATCTAGAATTAGTAAATTGCGAAGTTGGTCTGTATCCAACTCAGTGATCCAGTTTTCGCCGGCACTCACTACTTGTTCAGCTAAGGCTTTCTTGCTTTCAATCATATCATGAATCTTCTCCTCTAACGTACCAGTACACACAAATTTATGTACTTGCACGTTGCGGGTTTGACCGATGCGAAATACGCGGTCAGTTGCTTGATTTTCTACTGCTGGGTTCCACCATCTGTCGTAGTGAAAAACATGGGTTGCTCTGGTTAAATTGAGGCCAGTACCGCCTGCTTTCAAGGATAATATCATAATCGGTGGGCCTTGGGGATCGTGTTGGAAGCGATCGATCATTTCTTCCCGCTGTTGCTGCTTAATTCCGCCGTACAAAAACAGAACTTCTCGACCTAAATGCTGTTCTAGATGGGGTTTCAGGAGTTTTCCCCATTCAGCAAATTGAGTAAAAATCAAAGCCCGATCGCCCTGGGCGACAACTTCCTCTAACATTTCCAATAACCGCTGCAATTTCCCCGACTCCTGACTCTTAATTTCCAAGGCTTTCGGGTTTTGTTTGGCTGTCAAAAGCGCCGGATGATTGCAAAGTTGTTTGAGTTTTACCAACAAAGCCAGAATCATCCCCCGGCGCTGAATACCTTCGGCAGATTCCAATTCTGATATTGACGTTTCGACTATTTGCTGATATAATGTCGCCTGTTCAGTCGCCAGTCCACAAAATACAGTCATTTCCTGTTTTTCGGGCAAATCTTGGATGATTGACTTGTCAGTTTTCAGGCGACGGAGGATGAAAGGCCGAACGAGCGATCGCAAAGTCTGCAATGATTCGCGATCGCCATATTTCTCAATGGGAATCGCAAAGCGGCGCTGAAAGAAATTGCGCGGCCCCAAATATCCCGGATTCAGAAACTCCAAAATAGACCACAATTCTTGCAGTCTATTTTCCACCGGAGTTCCTGTTAGTGCAATTCTAAAAGATGCCTCGATTTCCCGTACAATTTTCGACTGCTTAGACTCGGAGTTTTTAATGTTTTGTGCTTCATCTAAAACCAATCCTTGCCATTTGATGCCTTGAATTTCCTTCGCATCACGAAACACTAGGGCGTAACTGGTAACGATCAAATCTTTTCCCTTAATTGCCGTAGCAAATGCTTTTCCTTTAGCTCGTTTATCTCCGTGATGCAATAACACTTTGAGTGTCGGGCCAAACTTCTTGACTTCCCGTTGCCAATTGCCCAATACCGATGTCGGACACACCAGCAATGTCGGCCCTTCCAAGGCATCTTTTTCTTGTAAATGCAGCAGAAAACCAATTAGCTGAACAGTGTTATGGCACAAAATATTATTGGCAACAAAATTGTGATGTTTGCCAACCTCAAAATCATAAACCCACCCTTCATACTCAAAGTCTTCAATTTCTTCAATCCGACAATAAAATACTTCTTGGTCGAGAAAAACTTGTAAGCTTTGTCTGATTGTCTGTAGCTGTTGCGTGTCTAGATTCCCATAAGCTTCTAGAGTTTGATTCGTCCACTTGGAAGGTTTTAGCTGACGGTATTCTTGTTCTGCGGAGCCATCTAGAATATTTTCCATCCCAGCGACTACCCTTGTCAGACTCGTGTGTGAAAATTGCTGGGAACCGTTGATATAAACCGGGTTGTGCATTCCCAAATGGCGCAATGGTAATTTTGTAATCTCCACTGCATGAGCGACGATATCGGAAGCAGGAATTCCCTCAACGTTGGTGTTGCAAGTCGCTTCGCAAATCTGCTCTAATTTACGCTGTTTTTCTGGATAGCCAAAACCAATTTCTTGTAAAAATATGCGAACTGAGTTGCCTCCAAAAGTACCTATATAATAGCTGCGAAAAATACCGCTGCCATTGGTAGCCCGTTTTTGTTTAGCGCTGATTCGCAGCCAAATTCCAAAGCGTCGCAGCAGTGTAGAAAGTTGTTGAATTAGTAAAGTCGAAGCGCTACTAATTTCGATATTTCGCGTGTTAAGCAGGACAGAACCTTCAGCATCAAAGTAGTTTTTGAGGAAAATTCGGATGCTGTCAAGGTTGGCTTGCATGATGAATTGTGGGAAGCTTTTCTCGCCTGACAGTTTCCCCCACTCGTAGCCTTTAGATTCAAGAAATGTTTGGTATTCTCGACTGCATACAGATAAATATGCTGCTTTTTGCCGATCGGGAGTACGAACAGCAGGATGATTGATTTTTATCCCATACTTTTTGGTTAAACGGTGAAGTATGAAACGCAATTCTTCGAGAACTGCCACATCTTTCTGTGTTATTGTGAGCATTGCCCGATCGCGATTCTCATATCCCTCAGCAATCTGCCAAGCCAGAAACTTGACTAAATCGGGGTCTTCCGGCTTTCCTTCCCAATACAATTTAGCAGGAACACAAACATAATCTCCAACCTTGAAGTCATTTGTCCAGCTATCCCGTACTAACAATTTGTGGCGACGGGTAATAGTGATGCTGCTACCGTCTTGTAGTTTGATGGTTCGCAACTTTTCTTGCACTTGCTGACGGTAAAGCCGTCGAATATTCGCCTGGACAATTTTGCCCGTTTCCTGATTGATGGAATTCACCAGTAATTGCTCATTAGGTTCAGCCCAAAACCCTTCACCATCAAATTCTGTCTTACCTGCATAAGCTTCCCAGATTTTTTCAGCTTTTTGTAAAAAACCATTGACAAAGATACGTGATTGTGGTATGAGGCATTTACCACAACCCATATCGTCCGCGAGACAAGCACCCAAACCCCAACGTTCTAAGAAGGCCAACCAGCCAACTCCTAGGGCTTGATAAGGGCGCAATTCACCACGGAGACTAGCTGGCGCGATCGCATTTACGGCCTCATTATCATTTAAAGTATTCAACAACTCCTGAAGTTGACCCGTTGCTTCAAAATTCACCACCGGCAACTTTTCGATTGTCTGAGAATCACCAGAGGCCAAACGCAAAGCATCTTCCAAAGAAAGAGTCATTTGCTCCTTGCGACTAGCAAAAAAAGTTTTAGCAGCCCTGACATCGGTTGCGCGCAATTCTACCCACTCGCCGTTAATTTCCACCAAAGGCGAATTCAACTCTACCAATCTATCAAATTCAGCCTTAGAAATGCGCTGTCCACCGATCGTCAATTCCCACTTAAAATTTAACAGACTTTGCAATCCTAACCCCCCCTTGCCCCCCCTTACTAAGGGGGGGTTAATTTCTCCAGCCCCCCCCCTTACTAAGGGGGGGTTGGGGGGGGGTGTTTCCGCTTGAATGCTCAAACCCAAACGACTCGCCCAACCATCTGTCTTCGTCAAACTAGGTGGCAAAACTACGCCCAATCCGCTGTCAGTAAACCGCCAAGCTACAGACTTGATAAAATTGTAAGCATCTAAAGGTTTCAACGGACAAGATTGAGGTCGCTGTGCTTGCAAAGTTGGTTCAATTAACGGATAAAGTTTTGAGGCTAAACCCAAGCCGCTGAGCAAAGTTTCTTGAGGTAATTGTATAGTTCGTCCCGCATAATTTAAACTCTCAACTGAATTGTTCCAAATAGTTCTGGCATCTACTAGGAATTCATTTTCATCTGCTGCTTGCAAACAATAATTTAAACTCCATTCGGCTGTACCAAATGATGGTGGTATGAGTTGAAAACAAGTGCGAAATTGATGTTGTTGAGATAGTGAATTTTGCAGTGGTGTAGTCCAAGCACTCAGCTTTGCGATCATGTTTTCCAAGGCTGATGATTCTGCTTGAACAATCCCAGATTCCTGTTGCAAAGATTGCAGCCATTCGCGGGTTGGAGAAACTGCTTTGATTTCTAAAGTTGAGCTAGAAGCCGTTAGCGCAGCCCTCGAAGAGGATCGCACTTGACTATCCACAACACTACTCAAAAATCCCAACACTAACTCCTGGGCACCCATCGGCAAGTCCACCGCCAAAGGCAATTGACTCGATTCTTGGGATGGGTAGGGAGGCGTTGACTTCTCCCCTCTTTGTACCCTGAGCGAAGTCGAAGGGCTCAGGGACCCTTCGACTTCGCTCAGGGGGCATGAAGTTGAAGGGCTTTCTTCCTTCGATTGATATGTTCTGCAAGCAGTAGGCATTTGCTTGACGAAAGTAGCGAGACGGAGTTGATCTATAGAACTATCCAACAGAGGTTGCCATTTCGCAATAGCGGAACCGTCGGACTGCTTTTCTAATCCAGGCAAAAATTTGCATCTCGCCAATAAATCCAAATTCCATCTAGCCACATGAGACCAAAAACGCAAATCGGAACCGACAAAAGAGTCAGTTGCTGTGCTATTGAGCGGTAGTGCTTGTAAGAAAATAAAAGCTGTTTGAGGATTGAGACAAAAACCCTCGACTTGCCATGGAAAAAGGTAAATTTCCTCAGTTTGGGGAGGTTCTGAAAGTGCTGCGGCTGAGTGCTGTGGCATCACCAGATTTGGGTTGGATGCGGAAATTTGGGTCGGAAGTGCGATCGCCCGAATCTCCTTCCTAACTGATGAATTTTTGGGGACAACTTGTGCAGTTGTTGTTTTTGCCGTTAGCAAAGCCCTCGAAGAGGATCGCCTAGTTTTCTTGCCTTTTTCCTGTGCAGGTTCTGTGGTTTCGGGTAACAGCCAATTCAGTGTACCTGACTGCTGCAAGGAAGTGAGGAAAGTCTTTAACTCAGATTCAGTCATTGCTAAGGGATGGTGTAGATTCATCCCCGATTCAATGGTATCAATCGCTTCGGTTTTTCGCCAAACTTCTCCCCAAATAAATAAACAACTTTCTTGCGAATCAATTATCCAACTACCGTGTAAAATTCCCATTTTAAATATTAGTTATTAGTTATTAGTTATTAGTTATTAGTTATTAGTTATTGGTTATTTGCAGTACCCTGCCCTTCGACTACGCTCAGGAACCGCGTAGTCGAAGGGTAATTGGTAATTAGTTGGTTGTGAAGCCCAATGTTCAATGCCCAACTTCCGATGTCCCAATTTCCAAATGAAGGTTTATCCTATCACCTATTTCAGATATTGGTACATGGGCAATGCCCCATGCCCCATGCCCCATGCCCCATGCCCCATGCCCCATGCCCCATGCCCCATGCCCCATGCCCAATTCCCTATATCTTCGTCTATTTGCCCGATCGCCCTTCAAAAATCTGTGGTTAATGCTACGATCCCGACAGAGAAAGAATGCGGTAGATAAGGAAGCAATCCTACATGGTAGAGATAGACAAGTCTATATCCTTTGATGGACGAGATATTAGGCTGAAGATTGGTTTACTAGCGCCTCAAGCAGGCGGTGCAGTTTTGATTCAGTCGGGTGACACGGCGGTTTTAGTGACTGCAACTCGCTCCCAGGGGAGAGAGGGAATTGATTTCCTGCCCCTGTTGGTGGATTACGAAGAGAGACTGTACGCTGGCGGTAAAATTCCCGGTGGATTTTTGCGCCGGGAAGGGCGTCCCCCAGAAAAAGTGACTCTGACGGGCCGTTTGATCGATCGCCCGTTGCGTCCGCTATTCCCAAGCTGGCTCAGAGACGACATCCAAGTCGTAGCCACAACGCTGTCGATGGATGAGCAAGTACCCCCCGACGTGTTGGCAGTAACAGGCGCTTCAGTAGCCATTCTACTGGCGAAAATGCCGTTTTATGGGCCGATGGCCGCAGTCCGAGTTGGTTTGGTAGGGGACGATTTCATCATCAATCCCACCTACAGCGAAATCAAAGAAGGCGAGTTGGATCTCGTGGTAGCGGGTTCTCCAGATGGAGTAATCATGGTGGAAGCCAGCGCTAACCAATTGCCCGAACAGGATATCATCGAGGCGATCGACTTTGGTTACGAAGCAGCCTGTGACTTGATCCAAGCCCAACGCGAAATCATGGCCGAATTGGGCATAGATTTAGTGGTAGCAGAACGTCCACCGCAAGATTCCGCCCTCGAAAACTTTATTCGCGATCGCGCCCAAGAACCCATCCGCATCATTTTGTCAAGATTTGAAAAAGACAAAACAATACGGAATGCAGCTTTGGACGAAGTTAAGGCAAATGCAGTCGAATCTGCGATCGCCGAACTTGCTGAAGACGATCCCGTAAAAGTCGCCGCTACAGCCAATGGTAAGGCGATCGGCAACGTTTTCAAAGACGTCACCAAACAAATGATGCGTAAGCAGATCCTCGAAGATGGCGTTCGTGTAGACGGCCGCAAGCTAGACGAGGTGCGACCCGTTTCTTGTCGCGTAGGCGTGCTCCCTTCAAGAGTACACGGCACTGCGTTGTTCAATCGTGGGTTAACCCAAGTCTTGTCCGCAGCTACCCTGGGAACCCCAGGCGATGCCCAAGATTTAGGAGACGACTTGCACCCGCAGCAAGACAAACGCTACCTGCATCACTACAATTTCCCACCATATTCCGTGGGAGAAACCAGGCCAATGCGATCGCCAGGACGCCGCGAAATCGGTCACGGAGCCCTCGCAGAACGCGCCCTAGTCCCCGTTTTGCCATCCAAAGAAGATTTCCCCTACGTGATTCGCGTAGTCTCAGAAATTCTTTCTTCCGACGGTTCCACCTCAATGGGTTCCGTTTGCGCCTCAACGCTAGCCCTCATGGATGCAGGCGTTCCCCTGTCTCAACCAGTCAGCGGCGCGGCAATGGGCTTAATTAAAGAAGGCGATGAAGTCCGAATTTTGACTGACATTCAGGCAATTGAAGACTTTCTAGGCGACATGGACTTCAAAGTAGCCGGTACTGACACCGGAATTACTGCTTTGCAAATGGACATGAAAATCAAAGGTTTACCCTTAGATGTGATTGCCAATGCCATCCGCCAAGCCAAACCAGCCAGACTGCACATTCTAGAAAGAATGCTGTCAACCATCGACACTCCCCGCAAGGAAATGTCGCCTTTTGCACCGCGTTTGTTAACCCTGAAAATCGACCCCGAATTCATCGGTTTGGTAATTGGACCTGGTGGCAAAACAATCAAAGCCATCACCGAAGAAACTGGTGTCAAAATTGACATCGAAGACGACGGAACCGTGACAATTGCCGGCAACGACAGCGAAAAAGCAATGCGGGCTCACAACATTATCCAAGGCATGACGCGCAAGTTGAATGCAGGAGATGTGTATGTTGGCCACGTTACTCGGATTATTCCGATCGGCGCTTTTGTCGAAATTCTCCCAGGCAAAGAAGGAATGATTCACATTTCGCAGTTAGCGGATTACCGCGTTGGAAAAGTGGAAGATGAGTTGGCTGTCGGCGACGAAGTGATTGTCAAAGTGCGAGAAATTGACAATAAAGGTCGGATCAATTTGACCCGATTGAATATTCATCCTGACGAAGCGGTTGCCGCCCGTGAAGCGTTGAATAAATAGTTGACAGTTCACTGTTGACAGTTCACTGTTGACAGTTGGTAATTGGTAATTGCTAATTGGTAATTGCTAATTGCTAACTGGTAATTGCTAATTGAGATGAAATCTGATTGTTTCAGATTGATTTAGAGTAGGGTGCGCGACAGCGACAGATCGAAAAGTGCGATCGGCTGTGGAAGTTAAAGACAGTCGCGCACTTTACCTTTAGTATCATTCGGCGGTTGAAACCGCGTCTACACAAACGAAGTCCGCCTACGCGGACTGAAGAAAATATAAATCAATGCCAAAACGGTTGATTATTTTCAAAACAGAATCGCTTTCTTCCCCTGGATGGGAGGATAGACTGCTTTCTCATACAGGTGCTCTCACGAGTATCCTAGCAGAACACTACGACTATTCAGATAAACCGCTGCCTCAAACGGGCGATCGCCTGCGAAACTTTGCCCAATTTAAGGAGAGTGCAGATCCTAAATTCCCTGCTACGAGCACTCACGTTCGCTGGGGAGATTGGGAAGTATCGCGCGTAGAAGAGTACACGCCTGAAATTCCCAATGCTGAATATGATTGTTTAGCGGTATGCTACTGTTGCTATTCACCCCTTGAACCCGAATGGAAAGAACTACCGAAAATTCAAGTTCCCCAATTGCAAAAACATTAAAAAAACAGAATAACCAAATCCCCGAATTATTGAACGAGTCGGGGATTTAAGACAAAGATTAAATCAAATAACAGCAATACAGTCAATTTCAACTAACACATCTTTCGGCAAACGCGAAACCTCCACACAAGCGCGCGCCGGTGCAGTTTCCGCATCAAAATACTTGCCATAAACCGCATTCACAGCGGCAAAATCATTCATATCTTTCAGAAACACCGTAGTTTTTACGACATCCAACCAAGTCGCGCCGGCTTCTGTGAGAATGGCTTCGAGATTTGCCATAACTTGTTCGGTTTGTTTTGTCACGTCGTCGGTGTAGACAATATCGTTTAGTCTAATGTCGATCGCAATTTGGCCAGCTACAAACAACATAGTACCCGAAGCTGCGATCGCTTGATTGTAAGGCCCCACGGGTGCGGGGGCTTTGTCAGTACGAATAATTTTGCGTGTCATAGATGTTCCTATTTGGGATTCTGGTTGAGAGGTTTGCGGTTTGTAGTCGATTTCTGGTTGGGAGATTTCTGATTCATAGATTTCTCCATCGGGCATTATCGCATCAGTGAAGTCTGCGTTTTTAATATTCCAACCATAGGTTTGAGAATCAGTCAAGTCTGCTTTCAGACAGTTCGCTCCTTCCAAACCTGCCATCATCAAATTTGCTTTTTGAAGACTCGCTCTTTCGAGATTTGTCCCTTCCAGACAGGCTTTTTTCAAATTTGTTCCTGTGAGGTTTGCTGCACCAAGATCAGCCTCAGCCAGATTCACGCCTGATAAGTTAAATGCAGACAGATTGACACCTCGGAGTTTTGCTCTCTGAAAATTGACACCTTGGAGGTTAGCACCCGCTAAGTTCACTTGAATCAATTCTGCTCCTGTCAAGTTTGCCCTCGTCAAATTTGAATTGCTCAGATTTGCTCTATTTAAATTTGCGTTCTTCAAGGAGGCTTTAGTTAACGATACAGAGCTTAATTTGGCATCACTCAGGTTTGCATTGTCCAGCTTAGTATTACTCAAATTTGCCCCATTGAGGTCTGCCATACTCAAGTCAGCACCGCTGAGGTCTGCAAAACTGAAGTTGACACTATTACCTGCCACCCCGATTAAGTTTGTTCCTAGCAGGGATGCTCTACTGAAGTCTGCTCCATAGAGGCTTGCTTTGTTCAAAGTTGTCTCATTCAAGTCAGATCCCGTCAAATTTGCACCGCGTAGGTCTATTCCACTCAAGTCTGCATCTTTGAGGTCTATCCCACTTAGCTGTGCGTTATTAAAGCTTCGTTCGCCTTTAGCATATTTTTCTAAAAGTTCTTCAGCATCCATAAATAACCTCGATCGCCCTTCTATACACCCCACAAATTAGCCTACCACCAAAACCCAACGCGCGATCGAACATAAATTGCATTTTCCTTCTTCCTTCTTCCTTCTTCCTTCGCGTCCTTCGCGCCTTCGCGGTTCAATAAAATAAAGTACCACCACAACCCAACGCGCGATCGAACATCAGCGTTTATCCGCGTCAATCCGCCTGCATCTGCGGTTAAAAATTCCCTTTTTTAACCACAGATGAACGCAGATTTAGAGATTAAACAACAGCCGGAGCACCAACAACCTCACCCTTCAGCATCCGAGAAGCAGCATCCAGCAATTGCTCCTCCAAATAAGGCTTAGTGAAATAACCTTTCGCACCCAATCCGTAAGCCATTTGGCGGTGTCTGTCAGCACCACGAGAAGTCAACATCGCGATCGGCAATTCACACAAAACCGAATCTTTCTGCATCCGAGAAAGCAGCTCCAAACCATCCATTCGAGGCATTTCAATATCGCAGAACACGATATCGCAAGGCAAACCAGACTTCATCTTCTCCCAAGCCTCCTTACCATCGCGAGCTTCTTCCACACGATAGCCAGACTTCTCAAAAGTAATTGATAGGAGCGATCGCACCGTAATCGAGTCATCCACAATCAACACCGTCGGTTCAGCCTTTTCCTCGATCGGCTCCAGAGGAACCCGATCGCCCTCCCAGAGCGTACCACCAGCATCCTTCCGCAGCCTCCCCGTCGCCAAATCAATCAGTTCCAGAACATCCGCAATCGCCACAATTTTGCCATCCCCAAGCACCGTAGCTCCAGCAATCCCGATCGGCTTCGGCACCGGCCCTTCCAACTGCTTAATCACGATTTCCTGTTCCGTCGAAACCTGATCCACCTGTACCGCCAAAAAAGTACCAGCCGATCGCAACACAATCACCGAAATCATGTCATCGTCAGTATTAAACCCATAAACACTACCCCGACCCAGATGACGGTGATAGGCCAACAACTCCCGCAGCGGACGGAAAGGCAAAATCGTACCCCGCCAATCAATACAAGGGAGTCCATCAACACCAGTTGTCACCTGATCGCGAGGGACATCAATCATATCCTCCACCCCATCCATCGGGAAAGCAATTCGAGCCCGATCGCTAATACAGCAAAGAGCCTTAGAAATACTCAACACCAAAGGTAAGCGAATCGTAAACACAGTCCCCTTACCAATAGTCGAATCAATACTCACCGTCCCCCGAATTTCCTGCAAAGAAGTCAGCACCACATCCATACCAACACCCCGCCCAGCAAACTCCGTAGCCTGTTCCTGCGTTGTAAAACCAGGCCTAAACAGCAACTCGTACACCTCTATACGAGTCATTCTCTGAGCCTGAGCAGCCGTCAACAAACCCTGCTTAATCGCCTTCGCCTTCACCTGCTGCGGGTCAATCCCCGCCCCATCATCAGACACCGAAATCACCGTTTGATTTCCTTGGTGGAAAGCCTGAATCGTAATTCGACCCATCGCCGATTTCCCAGCAGCCAACCGCACTTCTGGCGATTCAATCCCGTGAGTAATCGCATTATTCACCAAATGAGTCATGGGGTCATAAAGCTGATCCACAATCATCTTATCAATCAAAATATCCTTACCCTCAACCTGCAACTGAGCCTGCTTCCCACACTTAATCCCGATTTCCCGCACCGCCCGGAACAGCCTGTCCGTCGTCTCCGCAAACGGTTTCATCCGAGCCTTAGTCAAACCTTCTTGCAATTGAGTCGTCACTTGTCGCAACTGACGGGTGACTTGATCCGCCTCATCCACCAAAAACTCAATGTCAGCAGCCGACTCCCGAACCCGCACAATCAATTCAATAATCTCCTGGGCCAAACTGTGGAAAGGAGTAAACCTGTCCATTTCTTCTGGTTTCCAAGCTCCATCTCGGTGGTGCTGAGATTGCTCCTCAGAACGCCAAGCCGATCGAGTCCCTTGTCGATTCGCCAGCAAAGCAATCTCCAACAAACTCCGCTCATAGAAATCCTGAGTCCGTTGACTGACATCGCTCAACAACGTCACCTGATGCAGCAAATTATCCAAAAACTGCCGCATCCGTTCCTGATCCTGCTCCAAACTATTCCGGTTCACCACCAGTTCCCCCATCAGATTGCTGAGGTTATCTAGCTGCTTCACAGGTACCCGCATTGTTTGGTCGCCGAATCCCTGACGGGGACCTTTGGGTCGAAGCCCACCTGGACGCGAGCTGATGTTACTCTCGCCCTGACGTGCACCCTCCTTTTGTTCATCCAGCAGTGCTTCTAAATCGCTGAAATCATCGTCTAACCCATGCTGCGGTGCAGTTTTCGTCTGGCTTCGACGCAGTTTATCCTGAGCCCTTCCACGTAGTTTATCCTGAGCCCTTCCACGCAGTTTATCCTGAGCGTAGTCGAAGGGCTCAGGATGAACGCAGTCGTTGGGCTCAGCCCCCGTTGACAGAGAAATTTCGGGTAGTGTCTTGCTCTCACTCAGCATTTCTTCAAGATCGGAGAAAACTTCTGTATTAAGCGGACTCTGACCTGCCACCTGAGCAGCAGCTATGACAGCGCCTGCGATTCCAAAACTCAACAAGGACTCTAAATCATCAAAACTCTCTTCCGCATCATCAGAACTCGCATCGGACGTATCAAAAAAGCCAGACAGAGATTCGGTATCGAATTCCGAAGTTTCCCCTTCCTCTGAAGAATCGACCGTATCCCAAAAACCCGTAGTCAATTCGGATGTCACCAAAGGCCCAGCATCGATCGCATCCAATAAATCATCGAAACCATCTAAGTCTGTGCTATCAAGGGTTGCGACCGTTTCTAGGGCCAGCAAACCAGCATCTTCTTCAAAGCCATCATCATCAAAAATTGCCGATATTGGTTCCAAATCCCCGCTCGAAACCTCTGTTTCCAGCTCGTTAAACAAATCATCATCTCCGTCGGTCATCAAATCGATCGACAGCCCACCAAACAAATCTGCCTCACCCTCACCCTCGGAGTCATCAGCAATATCTGCCGACGATTCTCCTAAGTCTCCTGATTCGACAGTATCGCCTGAGATTACAGAGCCTTCTCCAAACATATCCTCCAACAAATCAAAGGTATTCCCCTCATCAAAATGTCTACTATAATCTCCGTGACCTTTTGTCACTACTGGCTCAGTTGCCAAATCCTTGTCTGATGAAGTAACAATGGTGCGATCGATCGCACCACCCAACTCCCCACTCTGCAATTGAGTCTCATCCTCAAAATTCAGCCAATCTTCCGTATTTAATGTTTCCAAATCCTCACCCTCATCGTCAATACCTGTGGGCACTGAGTCGAACAGTTCCACTAAATTTGCAGCCTGCTGAGACCGGGCTGCTGTGGAACCTAGACCCTGTTCTGCCATCTGTTCTGACTGCGCCACCGCATCCAAAGAAACGCTTCCAAACAGCGCATCCAAATCCCCATCTGACTGTGACTGATTGTCGGGAGAAAGCGACTCTTCTAGACCAAAAGCATCTTCCAGCCAATTGTCTTCAGGAATGTCCAAATCAGTATCCGATGTCATACTAAATAAGTCATCAATTTCTGGATTTTGTTCATCCACCGTCGCCAAATTGCGATCGCCCCCCTGCGTTTTTTGTTCACCTTCCTCCGAAAAGAAATCAGAATTCATACCTAGCAACTCGCTCAAATCCAGATCATCTGAAGTTTCCGAGCTAGCAGCAGAATCATCTATTTCCAGCACATCATCTTCTGTCACAGAAGTTTGAGCAGCCACTTCATCTAACAAAGTACCCAGAGCATCATCCGATCGCCGAGCATCGACTAAATCATCATTTCCCGATCGAATTTTGCCAACATTAACAGCATCATCTGCTTTCAAACCCCCACGTTTCGAGCTCCGCGATTGATCGGAACCCCCTGACTCACGAAAGGGCGCATCCGAGCCAAACAAACTTGTCAGGTCATCTATCGGGGGAACAGTGCCTACCTCCGAATCGTCAGTATCATACTCATCTAGCAACAAATCAGTAAAATCAGCCGAACTATCCTCATCATCCAGTTCCAGCACCCCCCCACTCCCAAGCCGATTCGAGCCAGTCTCCTCAAAGTCATCCTCCCCTTCCCAAGCCCCATCTAAGTCTGGACTCTCGCCATCAAACAAGTCAGCCAAAGTATTCAGTTCCGCAGCGCCCACCTCCGGCCCTGTGCGACTCGAAACCCTGAAAGCAGCAGTTTCGAGTTCTGAGTCTCTAAACCCTGGGGAATCGCCAAATTTGGGCGATCGACCGCTACCATAATCATTGCTATCGTCACTGTCGAGTTTATCAAACAACTCATCTATGCTCAGCCCAGAAATAGTCGGTAGCATCTGTTCGACCGCAGAATGTTCTTCCGCTCCGACCAAATCCCAAACCTCATCTTCCTCAGCCATACCGCCCGCGTCAGTCCCTGGCTGAGCAAAAGCCAGTAAATCCTCAAAATCTGCTTGCAGGGGCGGTGGACGGTGCGTGCCCGCCCTCTGCGCCAGTTCCCTCAGTTTTGCACCGACTACAATTTCCGACTCCATCCCGGAAAGCACTAAATCTTGAGCTTGTTTAATATCCTTAATCACCACTGGCGCCAAAGTGCGATAGGAATTGTCTTGATTGGCGATCGCCCTAGACCCAGCCTCAATCAACCCAACCCAACAACTTAAATTAAACTCCTCCCCCAACCGCCTCAAATTCCCACAAATACCTCTGAGCCTGCGCCTGCTTTCCTCACCTTCAGGCTGTTTAAATTCTTGGAGCATTTCCCGCATTCGCGCCGGCACATCCGACTCAAAAACCAAGCGCATCGAACCTTGATGACTCTGTGCCCCATCGCAGGCGAACCCAGAACCCAAAAAACTTTCCGAGGAAGCAGCAAAACTGGCTCTATCGACCACTCCGGTAGGATCTGCTAGCATCGTAATATCATCACTATCACCCACCTTGTATCCCACCAAGGATCCCAAATGGTTGTGGAGTTCCACAAATACCGGTTCGAGTTCTAAGACCATTTGTTGACCTAGTTCTTCAGTGAGCCCAAAAGGACCTGATAACTGCTCCAGAAGTCCCTGTAAAGTATCAAATATTCGGAGGAACAGGGACTCTAGCTGTTGGTCTACTTTGACGCTACACTCTTTGAGAATTTTGAAACTATCTTCCAGTCTGTGGGAGGTTTGTTGAATGCTCGTCAGCCCCAACATCGCCGCTCCCCCCTTCACCGAGTGAGCGGCTCTGAATACTTCGTTGACCAGTTCTGGGTCTTCGATCGTGGTTTGCAGATTCAGCAGGCCTTGCTCGATCGTATTGAGGTGGTCTTTTGCCTCCTCAATAAAGTACCCCATAATTCTCTGTTGTTGTTCCGGCAGCATATTTTTTTTTCCTTAATTTTAATCGTTATTGTATTTGGTCTATTTTAGTAGTCTTAGAGAATGTCCCTGTAAATCTCTCCCTTCCCAACAGAATAATCTGACTGCGAGATATTGCAAATGTCCTAGCTATTTCTGCTTTCGATATCCCCTGACTTAAAAGATAGCGAATCTGCTGCACCTGTTCGGGTTTTAGCTTGCGGCTAGGACATATCTTGCCAGGAACGAAAGGAAAGCGGTTTTTTTCTATAGCATCGCGGGAGTTATCGGCGGGAGTTCCTTCCCATAAGTGGTCAGGATTGACACAACCGCGATCGTCGCAACTGTGACAAGCAAAATAACCCGGTGCGATCGATCGTCCGAGTTTGTGTTCCAGTACCAGTCTGTGCGGATAGAAGCTTTTATTTTTTCCGTTAATTCTGATAGTTTTAACAGAGTAACCATCACTTCTTTTAGCCAAGATACAAATCATGCAGCCATTCGGCTGTATTTCAGCCCGAATGCCGGGAATTACTTCTACGCCTCGCGGTAGTTTTTGAGGTTTAGGAGCAGATGTGCTTCCTACATCTTTAATTCGTCCTTTTCTAAACCTATCTTCAGAATTTTCAATCCTAGAACCTTCCCATAAATGGTTAGGATTAATGCAGTTACGAACATCACAAGTATGACAAGAAAAGTATTCTGGTCTAATCGGACGATCTAAGATATTTTCTAATACTAAACGGTGAACATTAAAGGTTTTCCATTCACCGTTAATCTTAAGTCTCTTGTTGGCATAGCCACTACTAGATTTGGCTAGGGTAGAGATAATACAACCCGTCGGCTGAATCTCTCCAAATATGCCAGGAATTACCTCTACTATGTTATCGTCCATCTGTGCAACTCCTAGTTTGTTTAGGTGCTGGATTGGCATCCCCGCAGTGGTTTCAAGACTGCGAGGTTGCTTTTTGTTTGTCATCATTGCCACACTAATGTGCTGGTAAATCATTAGGTAAAAAAAGCATTAAACAATCAATTATTGTCTTTCTGCTGTTTCTACTCTGAACCTTTCTACCGATGTCAAAAGGTCGCGAGCAACGCCTACCAAATTTTGCAAAGCACCGGAAACTCGCTGCGCTTCTTGAGACGTTTCCTGAGCGGTCAGCTCCACGGCCTGCATCACCGCGGCCACCGAACGAGCTGTTTCATTCTGCTCCACAGTGTCCGCCGTAATCGATCGGACCAACACATCAATCCTATTAGTTACTTGGATAATATCATCGAGAGAACGCTTAGCTTGTTCTGCCAATTTTGTCCCCTCAATTACCTGTTGCGTACCCTCTTCCATCGCCGTCATTACCGCGCCGGTTTCACTTTGAATTTGCATCACGATCTGTTCGATTTCTTTCAAAGACTTCGCCGATCGATCTGCCAATTGTCGCACCTCATCCGCCACGATCGCAAAACCCCGACCAGCTTCCCCAGCCCTTGCCGCTTCAATACTAGCGTTCAGAGCCAACAAATTAGTCCGAGATGCGATCGTCGCAATCAGAGCCACAATCTTAGAAATTTCTTGAGAAGCTTCAGCCAACCGCTTGACCTTTCTCGTAGTTTCTGCCACCGTTTCTCGAATTTCCAAAATCCCAGCCACCGTCCGCTCCACAGCCTCGCCCCCTTTCAGAGCCGTTGCCGCAGCGCCCCGTGCCACTTCCTCAGCCTCTCTAGCACTCTCAGCCACCCGCTGAATCGCATCCGTCAGCACCTGCACCGAATTCAGCGTCGCCGCCAGTTCCTCAGCTTGTCGCAGCGCGTCAGAAGACAAATCCCCCGCAAACTTGGCACTATCCGTAGCACCTTTGCTGACCTCCCTCGCCGCCTGCTTCACCTGGTGAACGATTTCTCGCAGATTTTGAATCGTTAAGTTAAACGAGTCAGCAACAGCACCCAAAACGTCTGCCGTCACCTCCGCAGTCACCGTCAAGTCACCACGAGCAGCACCTTCCACGTCATCTAGCAAGCGAATCACTTGGCGCTGCAAGTCTTCCTTAGCCTGTTCTTGCTCATCCGACTTGCGTCTAGTATCACTAATCGTGGTTTGGATCACCTTCGCCATGTGGTTGAATTTAGCCGCCATTTTGCCAAACTCATCTTCCGAATAAATTGTGGCGCGAGCATCCAAATTTCCTTGAGATACAGCATCAAATTGAGCTTGCAAATTGTCCGAAGAATTGCGTACCTGCTTAGCGATTAACTGGCCAATGCCCAAAGACGTCAAAAAGCTCGTAACACCTGCTGCTGCCGTCATTACCCAGCCAGTTTGGCGCAGATAGACGATCGCCTCTGGCTTATCTTCCCGCAATGCCTGATATGAGGCGATATTGGTGACGAAAGCCACAGCAATTAGAGAAACCAGTCCAGCCCCGACGGCTGTGTAAAAATGTTTCGTAAACAAAGGGGCATTTTCCAAGAAAGCCAGACCACCCTGTTCCACAGTCACAGAAGAATCGATCGCCTCCGTTTCCGTCCCACTAAAAGTTGGCGCCGACGCATCAGCCGGAGTATTGATGCTAAATATCTCATCATCCCGAATCGCGGAGCCGTCGGTGTTATCGAAATCTAGACTACTACCAGTCGTACCCATCATGCCGCTAGTCGAGGAGTTGCCAAAATTAGTGCTACCCCTAGTCAGAATCGAGCTATTGACATCCTCAGAAATATCAAAATCTGGCAAATTGCCTAAATCATCAAAAGCATCAAATTCGTCCAAGAAATCGCTATGTTCTTGAGAAGTACCAGTTTTTGGCGACCAATCGCTGCTTTGCTTTTCCCCCGCTCCGAAGGAAGTCGCTTCCTCGGCAGAGTCCATAGAGAAAGAATCATTAAAAGCATCATCATCAAAAGCATCTAACTCAAAATTATCCCTTGAGCCTGCTCCCACACTCGGAGCATCGCCATAACCATTGCTTTGGGAAGTTCTTGTGCTCGAATTCAAGCCTCTCCGGCTCGACCTTTGACTTTGAGAAGTGGGGACAGCACCCCCCATCAACAGCGTCTCATCTTCAGCCAATTCATAATTTGACGAGTATTCCGAATCGGTTTCCGGCCGCCCTCCAAACTCGCTTGGGAGCGCCTGAGCAAAGGGGTCTGCATCTTCTTGTGGATCGTAGTTGTGATTTTGACCGATCGGGGGTGATGAAGAATAGTCATCGTCCAGGTCAAATTCATCTGGTAACGCACCTTGTGAAAAACTATCGCCAAAATTGTCAGATGGGCCCGTAGGATAATCTACTTTGTTCAAGTCGATCGAATTCTCCACTTCAGCGCTAGCAAAACCCCGACCATTGAGCATCTGAGTCGGAGCTTCTGAAAACGCATCTGCATCGTAACGATTTGATTTGCCAGACACTTTTTGGTCTTGAAAGTGATCGTCGAATCCCTGATCATCCAAGGCAAAAGGGTCGCTAAAATCTGAATTAGCAAATTCGTCCAATGGCCCCGTCGCCTCAGCGTAAGCCGCCATCCCACCAGAATCGCCAGTAAAAGGGTTGGACAGCAGGGTTAAATCTTCCGCACCGCCAGCATTATCCTCCGGTACTTCCCACCCCAAGTCACTCATTCCCCCGCCCAGGTTTGCTAGGTCTTCATTTTCCATACCATCTAGGGATTGACTATCCCAAGACTGTTCAGCAACATCTCCTTGAAAAAGTTCAAAATCTGGGTTTTCTAAGCCTTCGTCGAGAGATTTGTCTGAGTAGAACTCCAATTCAGTTTCAGCATCAAAATTTTCCGATGGTAATTGAGCTTGTAAAAATTGGTCTGTGTAATTAATCCCGTTTTGAGCGTGTTCGACCAGACTGGAGTCGTCGCTCAAACCGAGCACCACGGTATACTGTTCCCGTGCCACCTCATACTGTTCTAGCCCGTAGCAATAGATATGTCCGCATAGCAGACGAGCACTGGGGTCTTCGGGAAAATTTTCTACTAATTGATAGACTAGAGCTGCGGCTTCCGGGTAGTCACCCTCCATGTATGCCGCCTCGGCCCGTTGGTAGTCCTGCTGAAAGTTGGTAGTTGTTGCCATTTGCCGCCCCATGTTTGATTTTAGATTTTAGATTTTAGATTTTAGATTTTAGATTTTTATCTGGAATTTTAGATACGTGGCTGCTTCGTAAAACTTACCTAAACCTATCTAAAGCTATCTTTAGATATAATCCAAAGTTCACTTCCTACGCTGTTGGGTAGACGACTAATCCCAAGATA
>REAP01000241.1 GCA_004294385.1 Oscillatoriales cyanobacterium
AGCGGTCGCTAAAAATCTGATCAGATAGCGCGATCGCTTTTACTTTTGCCGATCGCACCCGAGAATGAAACAACCCTGGGTTTCAACCCCTGTCGGACTGTGAGACTGTCGGGCTTTGATAGACGCAGAAAATCTCCCCCCTCTTCCGTTGCAAAATGTTACAAACTAAAGAAGTAAAAGTCTATTCAGGAGAATCAGCCTTGGTACTCTACAGTTCCGAAATTGAGTCAAATCAACAACAAAACCTTACTCCCATCGATGGTTTCGCGCGACGCCACATTGGGCCGACACCCACGGAAATCCAGCAAATGCTCGATGTTTTGGGCATCGATAGCCTCGATGATTTAATTGACAAAACAATTCCAGCGGCGATTCGGATTTCTGGAGCCCTAGAACTTCCCACAGCCAAAAGCGAGTATGCTGCGTTGGCAGAATTGCAAGAAATTGCCTCAAAAAATCAGGTATTGCGATCGTACATCGGCACTGGATATCACGACTGCATCACACCCCCAGTCATCGGGCGCAATATCCTCGAAAATCCCGGCTGGTATACATCCTATACTCCCTATCAAGCTGAAATTGCCCAAGGGCGATTGGAAGCTTTGCTAAATTTCCAAACCATGATAATTGACCTCACGGGTTTGGAAATTGCCAACGCCTCCTTGCTGGATGAAGGGACAGCGGCGGCGGAAGCGATGGCCGTAAGTTACGGTGTATGTAACACTTCGACTACGCTCAGTGACCGGCGCAATTCGTTTTTTGTCGCTCAAGATTGCCATCCTCAAACGATTGAAGTGGTGCAAACTCGCGCTAAACCCCTGGGAATTGACGTGATTGTGGGCGACCATCGAGGCTTTAAGTTCGATCGTACAATCTTCGGTGCCCTGCTACAATACCCTGCAACAGACGGCGCAATTTACGACTATACCGATTTTATTCGATCGGCTCACGAAGTCGGTGCATTAGTCACAGTTGCCGCCGATATTTTGAGCCTTTGCGTGCTCACACCCCCAGGCGAATTCGGCGCTGACATAGCCGTAGGAAGCACCCAGCGCTTCGGAGTTCCCCTCGGATTCGGAGGGCCTCACGCAGCTTATTTCGCCACGCGAGAAGAGTTTAAACGGCAAGTTCCGGGGCGAATTGTTGGCGTTTCCAAAGATGCTAACGGCAAATCAGCTTTACGTTTGGCCTTACAAACTCGCGAACAGCACATCCGTCGCGAAAAAGCAACTAGCAATATTTGTACAGCTCAAGTTTTGCTAGCAGTGATGGCGGGTATGTATGCTGTTTATCACGGGCCACAAGGACTCAAACAAATAGCGGAAAAAGTCCGGGATTTAACTGCACTTTTGGCCTCCGGTTTGAAAAGCCTCGGATACAAAATTGGTACTGAACCTTTCTTCGATACTCTGCGGGTAGAGTTGGGAGACAAGCAGTTGTCGGAAATTTTAGAGTCTGCTCAAAATTACCAGATTAATCTCCGGGTTTTTGATGAAAAAACGGTGGGAATTAGTCTGGATGAAACTGTAACTGCGGCCGATGTGAAACAGTTGTTGGCAATTTTTGCAGATGAGAAAGATGTGATCAATGCTGATGGCGATATTTTTGTGAGTATGTCGCTGGATGCAGATGCTTTTAGTTCATCTTTAGTTTATCCGGCTTTTTGCGATCGCACCAGCAGCTATCTCACCCATCCAGTATTCAACAGCTACCACTCAGAAACCGAACTTTTGCGCTATATGCACCGATTGGAAGCCAAGGATTTGTCACTGAATACATCAATGATTCCCTTGGGTTCCTGTACGATGAAATTGAATGCAACAGCCGAAATGTTACCCGTGAGTTGGCCGGAATTTAGCAAGATTCATCCCTTCGCACCAAGCCATCAAACTCGCGGCTATCAAATGATGTTCGTGCAACTCGAACAGTGGTTGGCAGAAATCACTGGTTTTGCCGGAATTTCCTTGCAACCAAACGCAGGTTCCCAAGGTGAATATGCAGGTTTGTTAGTAATTCGCCAATACCACGAACATCGGGGCGAATCTCACCGGAATATTTGTTTGATTCCCCAGTCAGCCCACGGTACAAATCCGGCTAGCGCGGTGATGGCGGGGATGAAAGTAGTGGCAGTTGATTGCGATTCTCAGGGAAACATTGATGTAGCTGACTTGCAGAAAAAAGCCGATAAGCACAAAAATGAATTGGCTGCTTTGATGGTAACATATCCATCTACCCACGGCGTTTTTGAAGCAGAAATTAAAGAGATTTGCGAGATTGTGCACAACTGCGGCGGACAAGTTTATATGGACGGGGCTAATATGAATGCTCAAGTTGGTTTGTGTCGCCCTGGTGATTTTGGTGCTGATGTTTGTCACTTGAATTTGCACAAAACTTTCTGCATTCCTCACGGTGGTGGCGGGCCGGGCATGGGTCCGATCGGGGTGATGTCTCATTTAGTAGAATTTTTACCCAGTCATTCTGTTCTTAACAGTGAACAGTCAACCGTTAACAGTCAACAAACATCAGTTGGTGCTGTTTCGGCCGCGCCTTGGGGAAGTGCGAGCATTTTGACTATTTCTTGGATGTACATTCGGATGATGGGAGGAGTTGGTTTAACTGAGGCGACAAAAGTAGCAATTCTTAATGCTAATTACATGGCAAAACGGTTAGAATCTTATTATCCGGTTTTGTACAAAGGGAAATCCGGTTTGGTAGCCCATGAGTGTATTTTGGATTTGCGACTTCTCAAAAAAACCGCTGGTATTGAAGTGGAAGATATTGCCAAACGCCTGATGGATTACGGCTATCACGCGCCGACGGTTTCTTGGCCTGTTGCCGGTACGGTGATGGTGGAACCGACGGAAAGCGAATCGAAGCAGGAATTAGACCGTTTTTGCGATGCGATGATTGCGATTCGAGCCGAAATTGCGGAGATTGAAAACGGCAATGTTGACGCGCAAAATAATGTCTTAAAAAATGCACCGCACACCGCAGAATCTCTGATGGTTGATGAGTGGAATCATCCTTATACTCGCGCCGAAGCTGCTTATCCAACACCTTGGACTCGCGAACATAAGTTTTGGCCTGCGGTGGGCCGGATAGATAATGCGTTTGGCGATCGTAATTTTGTCTGTTCTTGTTTGCCAATGGAGGCCTACACTTAAGATTGAAACCGGGTTTTTGTCCAAATTAAAACTGTCACCTAAATCTCGGAAAAAACCCGGTTTCTGAACCTCGCGCAAAGCCCCAAGAAACCGGGTTTTTGCGACAATACCCCACTAAAACCCTAAATCTCGGAAAAAACCCGGTTTCTGGCCTCACGCGAAGACTCCAAGAAACCGGGTTTCACAACCCAAAACATCGGAAAAAACCCGGTTTCTCCACCTTACCCAAGGCCTCAAGAAACCGGGTTTTTATGAGAATTTTCGCCACCGCCGATAACCTCCGAAAAAACCCGGTTTCTCACCTCACCCAAAAACCCTCAACCAAAATTCCCCCATCTCAGCTATAATCAAAACCATCCACTCCATCCCTACAAACCCGCCATGAGGCACTGGCCCCCCGGACAACAAATCCACGACGGCAAATACATCATCGAAGCCATCCTCGGCGGCGGCGGATTCGGTGTCACCTACCGCGCCCAAAACCGCAAAGAAGGCAAAGTAGTCGCCATCAAAACCCTAAATGCCAACGTTCAAGGTAAACCAAACTTTCGCGAATTACAAACCAAATTTGTCAACGAAGCATTATCTTTAGCCCGATGCAGCCATCCCCACGTCGTCCAAGTTTACGAAGTATTTCCCGAAATGACAGGAAATATCGAATTGTGGTGCATGGTGATGGAATTAATCGACGGCACTAATTTAGCTGAATATCTCGAAGATAATGGCATTTTGTCCGAAGCGAAAGCTTTGCCAATGATTCAACAAGTAGGAAGCGCCCTGAGTTTTGTGCACAACCAAAAATTTACTCACCTCGATATTAAACCCCAAAATGTTATGCTCAGACAGCGGGGTTTTGAAGCAGTTTTGATTGATTTCGGCTTGGCGCGGCAGGTGACAGCGCCGGGGAAACTGAGGACAAATAGCAATTCCGGGACTGAGTGTTACGCACCCATCGAACTATTAGAAAAACGGGCAGAACTCGGTGCTTATACTGATGTTTATTCCCTAGCAGCAACGCTTTATGTCATGTTGACTGGTGAGTTGCCGTTTCCGTCGCAATTCAGGAAGCAAAATATTCCTTTAACTCCGCCAAAGCAATTCAATTCTGAGATTAGCGACAGGGTGAATGCCGCGATTGTGAAAGGGATGGAGTTGGAACCGCAAAATCGCCCGCAGTCGGTGCAGGAATGGCTGGATTTGCTGATACCAAAACCAGTGGCTGCTGAGACTGCGCGGGTGGTTTCAGCCGTGGGGATGGATTATATAAACTTGCGGAATTTATTAGCGGCCAAAAAGTGGCAAGAAGCCGATGAGGAAACGGCGAGAGTGATGTTGAAGGTGGCGGGTAGGGAGGAAGAAGGATACCTGGATAGAGAAAGTAGTGAAAAATTCCCCTGCGAGGACTTGCGAACTATTGACCAACTTTGGGTACAATACAGCAATGGGCGCTTCGGCTTTAGCGTGCAGAAGCGCATATATCAAAGTCTGAGGGGAACTAGGGAATTTGATAGCGAAGTTTGGAGGAAGTTTGGCGACAAGGTAGGCTGGAGAAAAAATAACGACGAATGGCTGTACGGCAACAAACTTACTTTTTCAGAGAAAGCACCAGAAGCTCACCTCCCGTGGGGGTGGATGGATGTCATGTATGTTTTTTGTGGAGGTGATATGGGGAGTAGAGGAGCGAGGGGTTTGGGGGAGACGATGGCAGATTTTTTCTCTCGCGTCGAGACTTGTAGACTGTAACATCTAAGAGTTTCAGGATTTCATAAAGATTTATAACAAAGCCCAAAACCACGAAGCCATGCCCTGTCTAGGTTTCCGACGGGGTTGTCGGGACATGACGAGCAAATAATCAAAGTAAAATCAATCTCAGAAACCGGGTTTCTGCGATCATTTATGTATCATCACCCAGATTCAGGAAGAAACCCGGTTTCTACCTCCCCACCAACAGCTTCCAAACTCCATAAGCACCGCGCAAAATCTAAGAAACCGGGTTTCT